>DTUH01000191.1 GCA_012964265.1 Candidatus Lambdaproteobacteria bacterium | reverse complement strand
ATTCACGGGCTAGAATCTGTCCCAAAAAGCCTAAACCAAGAATTCCGACTGGAGACGCAGAAGTGGGATTGATCATTTAATTTGCAATAGTATTGTGGGAAATGGAACGGGATCGAAATCATTATTCCGGATGGCTGCTGTGCTTTTACGGATGGTGAAGAATTTTGAAGTGCCTGAAGCTGGAGTTTTCAGGCGCGTTTCAGACTCGTATATTAATGCTGCTGTTATTCTGATTGATTTGGGTTGACTCCTGGAAGCCCACCAAACCGCCTAAATCCTTGATCATGTCCAGCATGCCGAATAACAGTTTTTCCTCGCCCTTATCTTTCATTGATTCTGCAAAGGAGCGGTGCACACTCTCGGTTGATTCCATCAGCACAGCAAAAGTTGAATTTTTCAGCAGTGCAAATGCTTTTAAATAGTTTTCCGGATCCTGCATCAAGTCACTGATTTCGTCGCCCAAATCGCTTATATCATCCAAAGCAAAACTTTTATATTCCGGTAGTTCCTTAATTTTCCGGATCGATTCTCCGTTCAATTCCTGGATACGGAAGTCCACAGTTTTACCAAATTGATCCGCCGCGTCTGAAGTGAGCTGCTGTTGTTTGGACACGTTTTCAAAACCTGAAACGACCATTCCATAGGAACGCCGCAGAGTCATGGTGCCTCCGTGAGAATCTGCTCTGAGGATGTTGTTCAGTTCAGGGTTGGGCGGCATATTTTTTTGACCTAACCGTGAATTGCCGGGAAAACGGGAAGTTTTTTTCGAAAGCGTACTTTGTGATTGAACGTCCAGCTCTTTTTTTTCAGGAGGCGCTTTTTGTCTTTCCGAATTCGACTTGTTTACCACCGGAGGTGTATTTGAGGATACTTGCATGGTTCCTGCTTTGGTCATCAATAGTGTGGGTTGCTCCCCGTGTAATACAAGAATCCAGCCAAATTCGCCGGTTATGACATGAGACGCCGTGTCCCGGAAATGCAGACTGGAAAATTATTTCTTGTCATCTAAAATCAAACCCAAAACCTTTTAAGTGATTTGAAAACTCTTGTCCGTGATGGTTTGCGTTTAACTCTTTGCTTCGTCAGGCTTGGCTTATGTTTAAGCCTGACTTTTGCGGCACAGCAAACTTTTGCGGTTGAAGGACAGTCGCTGCCCAAAAACTGGAAAAAATTTCCCCTCCAGAAAATGAAAGTCCGGGTTATTGACGGTGACACTTTTGACGCAGATTTAAACCGTAACGGTAGATTTAGCAATCCGGAAGAGCGGATTCGACTGCTCTACGTCGATACTCCGGAATTAAAAAAATCACACAAAGGTAAAGATCCAAAATTAGGATTGCCTGCAAAAGGTTATTTAAGGTCTGTGCTTTCAAAAGCAAATCCGGTTTTGTGGGTTAATCCGAAAAACAAAACTGGAAATTTTGGGCGGCTTCTCGCGGTTTTGGAAGTTAAGGGGCACAACATAAATTTGGCACTGATCAAACATGGGCACAGCTATTTTGACACGCGCTATGCATGGCCCGCTGATTTCAAAACATACGCAAAAGCTGAGGCACATGCTTTTGAAAAACACCTTGGAATCTGGAGTTATCGGAAATCACGCAAACGTTATTTGCTGCGTATGCGTAAAGAGGGAAAGACAGTCTATTCCCTAAAAAATCCGTATTTTGTCTCCAAAATTAAAAAAGCGGACGCTATTGATTTGTCAAAATATAACGGACGTTTTGTAAGGGTGCGGGGCAAAATCAAAAAAATTCAGCAACTGCGTAAAGGGGCGAAGCTCATTTTTCTGGAGCACCACAGAATGAAAAAAGGACTGCCTGTTATCAGTTTTGAAAATCAGCGAAAGTGGCTCGGTCTCGGCAAAATCCGGAAAGGTGATTTTTTGCAAATAGAGGGCTTTGCGACTTTATACAAACAGAAGCAATGGCAAATCAGACTGCATCGGGCGGTGCGTTTAGATTAACTGTCAAACTCTGAGGTGTAAACAGGGCTTTAGAAAAAGGTTTTCTTTTGTCACCCCGGACTTGATCCGGGATCCAGCCGAGCGCACTGATTGAAGACTTGTTTTGCAGAAGCACCCCTGGATTCCCACGTGCGCGGGAATGACAATCGAGAGGGAGTAACAATTATTTGCGAAATTGACACGTTTAGTAAATATCTCGTGAGTCATGAGTTCTTGTAAGATATTGATATTATTGACTCTGACTTGTCATCTCGACCGAAGGGAGAGATCTGATAAAGTACTTATATCATACAAGATCCCTCACATACGTTCGGGATGACACGACAAAACTTGTGACTGTCGAGTAAAAATAATGAATTAATTTTTGAAAATGCGTAACAAATTTCAGTTTGTGCAAAAAAATTTTATCATCGTAATGGGAGGAATAATTATGCTGTGGGGAATTAGCGGATGTTCGGCAAATCGTCCGGAAAATTTGGGTCTTAAAAATAATCTGCTGTTGCCCTGTCCGGAGAGTCCAAATTGCGTTTTGAGTCAGGAGAGTGATTCAAAACACCAGATCCAGCCGATTCATTACAATGTCTCATTAGAAGCTGCAAAAGAGAGGCTAAACGAGGTTATTCATTCGATGTATGACACACGGATAATCACGCAAAACGAAGTCTATTGGCATGTGGAATTCACCACACGCTGGCTGCGTTTTATAGATGATGTTGAGTTTTATTTTATGGAATCCGAAGCGTTGATCCATGTTCGTTCGGCATCCCGCCTGGGGCATTGGGATTTTGGTCTTAACCGGAAACGGGTGGAGGAGATCCGTTTCCGGTTTGAAAAATTGAAAAAACCGAGTTAAGCTTAGCGCATTTTTTTCAGCATGTCATCTTCGGAATAATTGTAATAATCCTGATTGCGCTGCAGAGCTCCGCTTTTTGCGGAAGGCACATCCGGTCCGGCAGCATAATTTTGCCGTTGGGCGAGCTCCGTTTTGTTCCATTCACAAGCAGAAAGCATTATCAGCGTTGCTCCGAAAAGCAGGCTCATTGTCAGATTGATCTTCATTCAGTTTTTCCTTTTTGTTAATATGCTAAATATTGTTGCTGCAACCACTCTAAAAAACTCTGTGTAGTGTAGCAAGTTTTTTGTCACAATTCTTTCAGGAGGTTTGTGAAAACTACCGTAATTGTAAATCCATGTGCAGGAAACGGCCGAACCGCAAAGATTTGGCCAAACATTGAGTCGGCTTTAAAACAGAGCATCGGTTCTTTTCAAACTGAGGAGACGTCTTGTCAGGGAGATGCCATTCTTTTGACACGTCAAGCACTTGACGCCGGTGCAACCAGAATTGTGGCCATTGGCGGAGATGGTCATCTCAACGAAGTGCTGAACGGATTTATTGAAAATGATGTTCAGCTTAATCCGCAGGCAAGTTTGAGTTTTGTGATGAGCGGAACCGGGTGTGATTTTCAGCGTTCCCTGGGGATGTCAGGAAAATGGCAGGCTGCTGTAGAAAAGCTGAAAGATGCTCAAATACGGCAAATTGATGTAGGAAAAGTCAGCTACACCGCTCCGGATAAAACACGGAAAATACGTTATTTTGATAACATCGCGAGTTTCGGACTCAGCGGTGCGGTTGACCATTACATTGATAACTCAAAGCTGGGAAAATATTTGGGCGGAACCATGCTGTTTTTGTGGGCAACGATCAAAACCGTTTTCACTCACCCGAACCAGACCATCCGCTATAGCATAGACGATGGGCCGCAGGAGGAAATCCGTACACGACTCGGCTTATTGGCGAACGGACGATTTTTTGGCGGAGGGATGCATGCGGCTCCGGAAGCAGAACTGGACGACGGGCTGCTCGATTTGTTAATGCTGAAAGAGATTTCTCTGGCAAAATTTCTCCGGCATTTACCGAAAATATACAAAGGAACACATTTAAAGCTTCCGGAAATCTTTTATCAAAAGGTACGTAAATTCACGGCTCAGAGTTCAGAACAGGTTATTCTGGATATCGACGGCGAGTCTCCCGGATACCTGGAAGCAACTTTTGAAATCCTGCCGAAGATTTTGAAAATGCAAATCTGAGGGGTCTGTTTTATGAATTGGTAAAAAGTCCAAAAACCTCGTCATTTCGAGCATAGGGAGAAATCTTCAATAAGATACTACACTAATATCATTAAGATTTTTCACTATGATCGAAATGACAACTTTATTTGGATTTGCTGTGCTTCACTATTCCAGATACAAACACGTTTCTGTATTCCCGCTCCCCGATCAGGTCGGTGACAAGCTCCGCGGGAATGACAACTTTATTTGGGTTTGTAGTGATTCACTTTTAGAGAAATTGCTCAAGTGACAGACCGCAGGCGTTCAAGCAGAAGTTGATGACGCGAATTGAACAATGCCCTGAAAGCCAAAACAACGACCATAGTTGCGCCTAAAGCCGCAGTGGACGCAATCACAAAAATCATCATTATTTGATAACGCACCGCTTCACCGGGACTGACTCCAGCCAATATTTGACCGGTCATCATTCCGGGCAAACTAACAATTCCCATTACCATCATCGAATTGAGCGTTGGAATCATGCTTGTGCGTAGTGCATCACGAATTAATTCATGCGCGGCTTCCCAGGATGTTGCTCCCAGGCTGAGCAGCATTTCAACTTCTTTACGCCGCACAGATAAGCTTTCCATAAACCGCTCCAGTGCCAGTGAAATTCCGTTTAGCGTGTTGCCCAAAACCATGCCGAGCAACGGAAAAAGATACTGAGGCGAATACCATGGATCAATTTGTAAAATTCCTGATAGCGCGAAAAACATGACAAAAAAGGCTGCACCAAGGATAGAAATGAAACTGTTCAGGTAAATCGCAGCAAAGCGTTTTCCTGTACGTCCAACCGCGGTGATGGAGGCGACTGTTGCCATGAAGACTGCTACTCCAAGAATCCAAAACGGATTATTGAGCGCAAAAACCCAGTCCAATAAAAACCCGACCATCAGCAATTGCCCCACCATTCTCAGGGAAGCAATACTCCATTGCTTTACCAGCCCAAGTTTCAAAATGAGTGACAAGCCAATGTTGACTGTGATCAGGACGGACGCCATAATCAACTGTCCGCTGCTGAGAAAAATATAATTAGTTTCCATTGTCTGAGTCCAGGCAAAACGTTTTACGGCACATTCTCCGCAATTGATCCGGATTATGACTGACCCAAATCCAGGCCCGTTGAACAGTTGAATTTGAAGAGTTGTTTTGATTTTCGGGAATTTCGGTCTGCCATTTTTCGAGCAGTTTTTCGAATAGTTTAGTCATCTCCACATCCAGGGATGAGGTAGGTTCGTCAAGCAAAAGAATTTGCGGTTCCAACTGCAGTACCCGGAGTAGTGCGGCGATTTGTGTTTCTCCTCCGGAAAGTTCCTTTGCAGGCCGTTCCAAAAATCCGGCAGCATTAACTCCTCCTGAAAAGTCTGAAGCGGTTGCCGGCAACGATAATCGGTTCAGCCATTTCAAAATTTTCCCCCGATCATACCGGCTGTTTTGATGTGTTTTTAAACGGAAAACACGTTTGAAATTGGCTTCAACCGTTTCGTCAAAAAAAGCTGGTTGCTGCTGAATGTAGCAGACTTTGCTGCGGTATTGAGGCATTTCCCATTCGTGCAGTGATTTGCCTTCAAAACTGATGGATCCATATTCTCCGGAAGGTCCGGTAGCAATAACATCCAAACCGGCCAATGTCCGCAACAAGAGACTTTTTCCGCTTCCGGAAGCGCCGGTCAAAGCAAGTCGATCTCCCGGAACTAAATCAAAGGAGATATTGCTCCAAATCCAGTTTGCTGAAACTTGACGGCTCAAGTTTTCAGCAGACAGCAGCGGAGCGGATTTTTGACTTGTTCTCCCGGAGGATTTGTCCGTAGAATGCAACACTTTAGCCTTTGCCTATTTCTTTACTGGATCAGTTTTTATGTCTGTTAATTCCGCCTTTTTGAAGCGCAAGTACTGGATTTTTGATCTTGATGGTACGCTTACTGTAGCAGTGCATGATTTCAATGCTATCCGAAAAGAGCTGGGAATTCCAGCAGGACTGCCCATAATCAAAACTATTGAGTCCCTTCCGGAAAACGAGTCACTGCCTCTGCAGAATAAGCTGCACGAGATCGAAGAAAAACTTGCGCGAAACGCCAGTCCTGCACAGGGCGTAAAAACCTTGCTGGAAACCCTGCAGCGTCTGGATTACAGCGTGGGCATCCTTACTTTAAATACCAGAGAAAATGCCTGGTTTACGCTCGAAGCTCTCGGTTTAGCAAAATTTTTCAACGAAGAGTTCGTTATTGGACGCTGGTGCGCGGAACCAAAACCGTCCCCGAAAGGCATACAAAAAATGCTGGAGCAGTGGGAAATTACTGCAAACGACGCGTTAATGGTGGGAGATTATCTTTATGATCTGCAAGTGGGACGAGCCGCTGAAATCGCAACGGTTCATGTTGATCCAAGCGGAGCTTTTGTCTGGCCCGAACTGGCGGATATTCAGGTTAACTCACTGAACGAACTCGCGGGTTTGCTCTCAAAATGAAGCAGCAAAGATACTGAATTCTTTCCGCTTGTCACTTGCGGCTTTCTCCCCGTCGGTGTTTGATGGCCCTCAGCTTGCTCTTTAAAGTAAGATAGGTTAATTATTTTGGTTTTGGATCCTGAGCAGTTGCCACTTCCGGCACTGGAACTTCTTCTTTACGTCCGGCCATTTGTGAGACAAGAATACTGATTTCGTATAGAATGATGAGTGGGCCAGCCATCAGGGTTTGTGTAAAAACATCCGGTGGTGTCAACACTGCGGCAGTGATAAAAATTACGACCAGCGAATATTTTCGATTTTTACGCAGCCAGTCTGCATTGACAATACCAAATCTAGTCAGAATGAAAGATACTGTGGGCAGTTCAAAGATCAGCCCAAATGCAAATAAAAGATGGATAGTCAGTGAAAGATACCGGGCCATGCTCAGTGAGGGCAGGGTAAATTCATTTTCAAAACTCAAAAAGAAATCATAACCTAAGGGTATCACGATGAAATAGCCGAAAAGTCCTCCGCCGACAAAAAGTGGATATGAAAGCAAAATGAAAGGCCAGACTGCTTTACGTTCTTTCGAAAAAAGCGCCGGTCGAACAAACAACCAGATTTGTCCGAGTAAATAAGGGAAGGATAAAAAAAGCGAGGCATAGAGTCCAATCCGCAAATAAGTGAAAAACGGCTCCGTCAGTTCAAGAAAAACCAGGGGTATGCCGCGTGCGTCCAGGGGAGCGCGGAAAGCCGAAAGAATCGGTTGATTCAGTTCCATCTCTACGACAGTGGCTCCGACGAAGACAACTATTATGACGATCAGTGTACGGACCAGACGCTTGCGTAACTCCCCTAAATGAGAAGTCAAAGACATTGGGACATCGTCTGTATGTTCTTCCTGGTTACGCTTTTCTTTTTGCTCAAGTGTTTGTTTGCTCATTTTTATACGACACAAAGAATGACGTGATTATTGATTTAATTTGTTGAACACGCACAGACTTTTAGCCGTAAACCGTCAACCATATTTTTTTGATTCTCTCTGAAGTTGTCCGTCGAAGGACTAAACGCCAAATATATTTTGTACCATAAACTGATTTTATTTGCACGACAAACAAATGATTAATTACGAATACGAGATGCAGTATAAAGTTTTCACGAAGAGACTATTTGTAAATTTCATCAAATTACCACCGAAAAAATACTTTTGTTTTCTCTTGTGTTTTTCGGTGGTCTACTGGACTGGGCTCGGTTTGGCGCAGGAGGCTGCCTCTGAAAAACATAAAAATATATATTTGCTTTCACAAAGTCTGAAGCTGGGCAAGAAGCCTGTTCGCGGGGCCTTTTTTTCTGCAGACAATCAGCACGCCGTAATCCTTTCAGGAAGTTCCTCTCTTGAGATATACAAGGCCCATAACGGCAAAAGGCAGCGAGTCATTTCAAGTCAGGAGCAAGTTGCCGTTTCGCTGGTTTTGCACCCGGGAGGAAAGCTGGCGGTCACCGGAGGAAAAGATGAAACTGTTAGAATTTGGAATACTCAGCAGACAACCGCAAAGGGAGTTCTGCGGGGACACCTCAGTGCTGTTTCCGCGCTTGCTTTGAATACAGGCGGAGAAATTCTGGCTTCCGGAAGTCTTGATGGAACAGTTATTTTGTGGAAGATGCAGGAACAGGAACTGCTGAAATCCGCTAAGCTTATCCGCAAAGGAAACGTAAAAAGTTTAGCTTTCCATCCGCAGGGAAAAATTCTTGCGGTAGGCGGTGAAGATGGAAGTTTGCAATTCCGCAGTGTTCCCGAACTGAAATTGATTTCTACTCTGCCCGCGCATAAAAAATCGGTTGCTGCAGTTGAATTTAATTCTCGTGGAGATATATTTGTTTCCGGCTCTGAAGACGGGAAACTGATTATCTGGGATTGGAAAGTTAAAAAACAGCGTGCAGTTATTGAATTTGAGGCTGCTGTTGCTGACTTGAACATTAATCCGGTACGAGGAGAAATTGCGGTTGGTACAGCAAGCGGAAGTTTTGAAACATGGAGTCTTGAAAAAGGCGTTCAGCTGCACAATATCAACAAATTCGAAAGTGCAGTCACACATGTCGCATTTGACAGCAGCGGGCAGCGGATTATTTCCGCACTTGAAGACGGCAGTGTACACATCTGGGAATATGGTGCATCCCTGCATTTGAAAACATTGAGCGGGCATGAGCGCACGGTTGAATCACTCGATTTTTCCGCAGACAGTAAATTTTTGATCAGCTCTGCTTCCGATAAAAGCGTTCGTCTCTGGGACATGGAAAGCAAAGAGACAGCAAAAAAATTCGAGATGGGCACCCACAGGGTGCAGGCGGTTCGTTTTGTCGGCGGAAGCCAAGAATTTGCAACCGCGGGTACGGACAGTTCTGTAATAATTTGGGATGCCATAGACGGCAGCCGCATCCGTGACCTGAAATTTCACAAAGGAAAAATCAATGCCCTCAGCCTTCATCCGCAGGACGCGGTGTTGCTTTCCGGAGGCGCAGACAAACAGTGGGCGCTCTGGAATCTGGAATCAGGAAAGATGCTGCGTTCACGCCGCGCTCATGCTTCTCAAATTTTGGCTGTCTCATTTTCTGCTGACGGCAAGCGTTTTGCCACCGCCGGAAGTGATCTTTCAATAATGCTCTGGAATTACCCTCAGGGAGAATCTCTCGTAAAACTGAGAGGTCACAAGAAAGCGGTTACAACTCTGGCTTTCAGTCCCGATGGGAAATTGCTGGCAAGCGGTTCACAGGACAATCAGATTTTCCTGTGGAAACTAGAAGCGGAAATTTCAAAGACTCCTTACCGCAAATTAGAGGGTCACGGATTCATAGTCAATCGGGTCCTTTTTTCCAAAGATGGAAAAGCGCTGATTTCAATTTCAAAAGACAAAACGATGCGTCTATGGGAAGTAAAAAGCGGGAAAATGCTGCGTATCCTGCATGGTGACAGTATGCCTCTTGTTGCCGCTACGCTAAGTCCGGATGGGAAATTGATCGCATTAAGCAACCTCACAAAAGATATTTTCATCCTCAAATTTCCAACTGACATTCCGGAATTACAAAAGACTACAGGTGATGCGGAATCCGGAGACGCGGCTAATTCTGTGGACGCGCAAATTTCGGAGTCCGGTTTGAATGGTTCAGAAAATTCTGTTATTGATTTGGCTGACTTGCAGGAAAAAGAAAAAATGCCGATGACCGCGGAAGAGCTGCGTGCTTATGCTGTTCCGGAAACCGCCAAATCATCTACGTATCATTTTGAACAGCAGAATCGTCTCAATCAGCTTTTTAAACAAAAAAACAATTGTCTGTATGCCGCAGAAATGGAAAAGACG
>DTUH01000190.1 GCA_012964265.1 Candidatus Lambdaproteobacteria bacterium | reverse complement strand
AACCATAGCTCAAACACGGTTGCAAACGAGATTTTTTTTCAGCAGATATTTAGTGTTGTATGTTGTAACTGTTGACGCTTACTCCTTCAAGCCTTCCTTCTTCATTTTTCGGAACACATCAATCGCCTTTTCAGATTGTTCCTTGGCTTTCTGGGTTGCTGCCTTTTCCGCGTGTTCCTTCTGCATGTAGTTCTCCGGACATGCCGACGAAATAAAGCAGGCTGTTAGTGTTTTCCTGACTTCCGGTAGTGCCCCATTCCGGTGTGGGATCGGGCCGACTGGAAATCAGCAGAAATTGCTTTGGGCCCTCCGGAACCGGCGATGCTGTGACACATGAACTGAACAAAAATATGAAGCCGGCAAATACAAGCAGAAAAATTTTCTTTTTCATTTTTTCTCCGTCATCGGCTCAAATCTTCATCTTGATTTGCTTCTGCCAGGGCTCGCTCTTAAAAACGACGGATGTTTTGGTAAACATAATTGTTGTGCTTATTATGCTTTCACTGCCTTTTAATTTCAGAAGCAGCACAGCCATAATTCTGATTCCGGAAAAAATACTTCTGTCTAGATTCCGGCTCAGGAGCGAAACCAAAATTACACTTTTTCAGACCACCCCAAATAAAAGCTCAAGAGAACACATAACCAAACTAACAAACCAGGAAAAGCAAGGGCCGTAAAGAAAATCATTAAACCGTTGAGGCACTCACTCAAAAAGCTGTCCTGAATTAAGAATACGTTTAAAATCAGTATTGCACTGCTTAACTCAACAGTAAAGAGTCTTATTGTGTAATCCCGAACGTATGTAAGGGATCTTATAAGATATCAGCACTTTAACATGGTTCTACCGAAAGGAATGACGCACGACGGCAGCATCGTCTGCAAAAGCAAAGGTTCCGGGCACGGCGCACTTTTCAGGGTGATTTTAGATGTGGCTGAAAACAGGGTTTGAAGGAGGCAAACCAATCATTCTACAAACCCGCCTTTGGTCATTTTTGCCGGATCAAGCGCACTTTCAAGTTCTGCTTCAGACAGATCACACATTTCCAGGGCAACTTCTTTGAGAGCACGGTTTTCCGCAAAGGCCTTTTTAGCAATTTTTGCCGCCATATCATAACCTATCAACGGATTAAGTGTGGTAACCAAAATCGGGTTTTTGCCGACAAGAGCCTTGATGTGATCCTCACGCACAACCAGCCGCGAAACCGAGCGTTCAGCCAGATTAAGGGCTGCATTGGACAGCAGACGGATTGATTCCAGCAGACTGTGCGCGACCATCGGCAGCATCACATTCAATTCGAAATTTCCGGACAAACCGCCCACACTGATCGCAGCATCGTAGCCGATAACCTGTGCGCAGACCATAGCCATTGATTCTTCAATCACCGGATTTACTTTTCCGGGCATGATCGAAGATCCCGGTTGAAGTGCTGCCAGTTGAATTTCTCCGAGTCCGCCGTTTGGTCCGGAATTCATCCAGCGTAAATCATTGACAATTTTCAGCAGACTGACTGCCAGAGTTTTTAATTGGGCACCCAGAGCAACCGGTGCGTCAACGGTTGATTGTGCTTCAAAATGATTTTCCGCTTCACGAAAAGATTCTCCGGTTAGTTTTGAAATTTCTGCCGCAAATTTGGTAGGAAATTCCGGATCAGTATTAATTCCGGTACCGACCGCGGTTCCGCCCATCGGAAGCTCCGCCATATGCTCCAATGCTGATTCTATGCGCTGAATACCAATTTCAATTTGCCTTGCATAACCACCGAATTCCTGTTCAAATGTCACCGGCATTGCATCCATCAGATGCGTCCGACCGGTCTTCACCACATGCGAATATTCGGCGCCTTTTTTCAAAAAAGTTTCCTGCAAATATTTAAGAGACGGAATCAAAGCATTTTTTGCCTCGAGGTAGCCCGCAATCCTGATTGCAGTCGGAAAAGTATCATTTGAACTTTGGCCGAAATTTATGTGATCATTCGGATGAACCTTGACCGACAAATCCGAAACAAGTTCCATCGCTCGGTGCGCGATCACTTCGTTCGCATTCATATTACTCGACGTTCCGGATCCGGTTTGATAAATGTCGATCGGAAAA
>DTUH01000189.1 GCA_012964265.1 Candidatus Lambdaproteobacteria bacterium | reverse complement strand
GTGGACTTCGGACTTCTTACTCACAAGACATTAATTGCTGCCTAGCCAGCGTACTACTTCAAACTCAAGTGTCCTGTGAATCGGATCTGCCCTAAGCAGCCGAATTTCTAGTCGCTGACCAGCCTGCAGTGTTCTGTTTTTACGGCGTCCCTGCAAACTGAGACGAACCTCATCATAAATGTAGAAATCATCGAGCATTGATTCGAGCGGTAAAAACCATTCGAGACCATGCGGTTCCAGGTTCACCCGAAATCCGCTGCTATCAACAGAAATTACCACTGCCTGAAAAGTTTGTCCGGCATGAGGTGCCAGAAAATCCACTTTCATCAAATCAATACTTTGACGCTCAGCTTTTTCTGCTCTACGTTCCTGTTGTGAGCACTGTTCCGCCAACTCACTGTTTACAATAGGCAGTCGCTTGTCTTTTATTTTGGAAACCTGATCATGATGTAGTTTTTCCTTGAGTGCACGATGCACCACCAGATCCGGATAGCGCCTGATCGGTGAAGTGAAATGCGCGTAAAATTCCGCGGCTAATCCAAAATGACCTTTGTTCGTTGTCTGATACACGGCCAATGCCATTGAACGTAAGAGCAGAATCTGCAGTTGTTCAAAATGCGGCAGCTCCTGAATTTGTTCAATAACTTCATTGAAGCATTTTGGTTCTACCAATTTTGCCAGAGATGTTCTCACTCCAAAACGAAAAAATGTTTGCTGCAGTTTCTGCAATTTTCTCATGTCCGGACGATCATGTACCCGATAAAGTGCGGGCATCCTGTTTTTTACACAGTGGCGCGCAACCGTTTCATTGGCTTCGAGCATGAATTGTTCAATCAGCTTCATTGCGCTGGATTGATAACTTCGCCCAATTCCGGTCATTTGCTGGTCAGCATCAAATTCAAAAACTTCTTCAGCAAAACTGAACTGAACGGCTCCGCGCTTTATTCTTTTGTTTTCGAGAATTTTTGCGAGTTTGCGCATTTTCCCAAGATTAGCCTGTAGTTTCGGATCACGGATTGAGGAAGATTTTCCGTCAAGTAAGTCCGCGACATCCTCATAAATTAAACGCGCACGGCTGCGGATAATGCTTTCCGAAATTGAGTAGCCGACAACCTCTCCGAAAGCATCAATCCGCATTTCGCAAGTCAATGTCAACCGATTAACATTTGGTCGTAAACTGCATAAATTGTTTGAAAGTTCTTCCGGAAGCATGGGGACGGCATGTGTTGGAAAATAGACGCTCGTGCCGCGAATGAGCGCTTCCTGATCCACAGGATCTTCCGGACGCACGTAATGTGCTACATCTGCAATTGCTACAAAAAGTCGGAATCCTCCGGAAAATTCGCTGTCCGGAATTACGCAAACCGCGTCATCAAAGTCACGCGCGGTTTTTCCGTCAATTGTCACAAAATCCAAATCACGCAAATCCCTGCGTCCTGAAGCGGAATCGAAGCGGACTTGCTGCGAAAACTTTTTTACATACTCCAGTGCCTCTTGCGGATATTCTGTGCGAATCATGTTTTCATTTAGAATCAGTTGAAAACCCAATTCGTGATCGCTTGTATTTTCCAGGGCACGTAAAACACGTCCGCTTGGTGCTGGAGAGGTTTTTTTGGAATGTTTCTTTTCTTCTAAAAATTCAACTTCAACCAGTGTTCCGGATTCAAGTTCCGGAAGATCATCCTCTTCCGCAATCCAGAGGAAAGGCAATCCGGAATTGCGGTGAACGGGGACAGCCACGGTTTCGCGTTTTGTTCTTTTCAAACGTGCCAATATTTCACGGGATGCACGCTCCAGAATTTTGACAATTTCGCCTTTGCTTTTTCCGCGAAAACCACGTGTCCGGAAAATCTCGATTTCCACCAGATCACCTTCCATGGCAAAGCCCTGTTCATTTTCGCCAATGAACACGTCATCGCGTCCGCCGCCAATCGCAACAAAACCAAAACCCTTTCGATTCCGGGTGAAATATCCTTTTTCTGTTTTTCCGGAACCGCTCCTGTACCGGCTTTCAGTTCTCTTTTTCCAGATCGTTTCATTTTTATCCGGGTTTCTTTTTTCTTTTTTAATTTCTTTTCTTTTTTCTCTTGAAACTGCAAAGCGGT
>DTUH01000188.1:7241-9993 GCA_012964265.1 Candidatus Lambdaproteobacteria bacterium | reverse complement strand
CCTCTCTGAAAATACTCAAAACTTCATCGCAAAAACAGACATAAATTGATTGAAGAATGGTTTTTCAATGAAATTGATTAAAATCCAATTTTTAGAGGCTCCCTATTATTAGTTTTAATCAACTTTGAAGTTTTAATAAGATTCTGAAATCCGCCCAGCACCTAAATAGCCTCTGGAATTTTATTCTTGTCCGGATTGCTGATTTAGGTGCTGGGTCATTTCTACAGTAGGGAGAAATCTTGCAAGTGCAACCGTAACAGTCTCGTTAAGGTTTCCGAATTCGGCTTAAATGACTGTGTTAGTTTAAGAATTATTACTAAACAGAAAATTCTGTGAGAACGGAATCTTGCTGATACAGATGAAAAATTTTGTTAAAAAATTGAAAAAGAATTTACGATTGAGATATTATTATGATTCTGTTTTTGGAATGCTTTTGTTGGGATTTGTCCTTGGAGCATGCAGCAGTACTGATGCCGGTTCAAACTACAATTATCCCACCGGACAACAACAAAGAGTTCTTGAACTCTGTGCATTAGTTTTTACCGATCCGTATTATCAGTATATTTCACCTTCTCGCCGCGTAAAACTCAAAACATTCAGGACAACTTCGTGGGGATTCTGGGCAACATTTGCGGATGGCCGGACTTACAAAGTTCCAATTTCTTCCGGACTTACTTCAGGCCAAAATTACTACTGCAATTACCGTCCTGTTCCGACGGTATGCGCTTCACGAAATGATTGGGATGAACGGTGTGAATGGAATCAGACAGCCAGTCCAAACCGCTTTCAATAGTTGTTAAACTGCAAGATTTACATCAAATTCCGAAACGTCAAGGTCAGTAGCAATGACTGCAATCGTATCCCAGTTTTTAACAGAAGCACGTCCGGCACGGGTAATGAGCACACCGTCGATTTGAGAATGAACTTTCACAGCCGGAGCGTCTATGTGGGTCAAACTATGGATCCTGCCGATGATTTGGCCTTTTAAGACAGGTTCTCCCAGCCCTACAAGCGTTTCATAAAGCCCTTCCTGTGATGCCATTATATAGCTGCCAATATCAGGTGTTTCCATAAAGCGTGTTTCTGGAACTACCTCATTGTCAGGTGGAAGAATCTCAAAATGCTGCAGTATGTTTCGGATTCCATTTTCCGCAATTTTAAGTGTTCGCGGACTGACACAACCGCCTCCACCAAGTTCAGTGGAAATAAATATTTTACCACAGTTTTCTACAACCGTATCCAGCATGCCTTTGCTGTCAAGTTCACGCAAAACAAGACTGATTGGTGCACCAAATTGTTGGGCAGCGGCCACCGTTTTTTTCATTTGTTCAGTATCTTCCAAATGATGAATTACAACACACGGCTCAAAAACCATCGAGTTTCCTCCGGAATGGAAATCTACAACTACATCACTCCGTAAAACAAGTTCACGATAGACAAAATCAGCAATCATCGGAGTCATCGAACCATCCGGACTTCCTGGAAAAGAACGGTTCATGTTCAGGCCATCTACCGGAGAGAGACGTGTTCCTGCTAAAACTGCAGGATAGTTGAGATAAGGTACGATGATTACCTGTCCCTGAATTTGCTCCGGTTTCAGTTCATTTGCCAGTTTCCGCAAGGCAATCGGACCTTCGTATTCATCACCATGATTACCTCCGGTAAAAAGTACTGTTGGACCATTACCGTTGCGAACAACAATTACAGGCAGAAGTAATGATCCCCATCCGGATGTATTGGTTGAATTCGGTATTTTCAGTAAAGAAATGAATTTTCCATCTTGATCAAATGTCAGATTGTCAGGGAGTGAAACAGGCATGGTGCTTCCAAAAAATTAAATTATAAAGTTGCAATTTCTTCAAGACGGGTAACATAATCCAGACTCAATAGATGTTCCCCTTCAAGCAGATAATTAAGGTATTCACTGGTGGGTCGTGATTCAGGTCCGGTATTGAGGGCAACATAAGCAACAGCCGGCATCAGACGACCGGAAAGGTCCACCACTTCAAAATCCTGCCGCCTGTATTGCTTTTCTGCAACACCTTCATACTTGTCCATTGTCAAAAGGTCTTCTTCTCTGACAAAATAGAGAATGCCCTCAACTTCATCTTCGGGAGAAGCTTGAATGTTGGCCTTACCCCCGTCACAGGACTGTTTATTGAACGCGAGCAGGTAGCCCTGCAGGATTACGGAAATACGCGAGGGCGCCCAACCGAGTCGGTGCCTAATACGACGTGCACTCATGTTTGATCCGTATGCAAAATAATGCTGCATGGTTATTTAAATTAAAGTGAAAAATAATAACTCAGCATGGATAATTACTGAGATATTCGCAAGTTTTTTGCTTTCCTTCAAATTTTGTTCACATTTGCATGTTAGGCTTGTTGTAGCTTTATGAAAAAAGCAAATAGTTAAATTAATGGAGAATCTTTTTTTTGCTGGAAGACGATGAAAATTGGTTTGAACTGGAAACTATTTGGTGTATTGCTTTTGAACGCGGCCCTGATTGTAGGAGTAATGGCGGGTGCAATGCATCTCAGTGTTTCCAGAAATTTTGAGGAGTATGTAAGGGAATTTAATCGCGAACGTTTTGAGGCGGTCGTCGGTGTTTTAGAAGCAGAATACGCAGAGTCCCAAGGGTGGAAAGTCATGCGACATTCACCGCAACATTGGCTAAGAGGATTAGGATTCAGGCCTCCTTCAATGCCTTTTGAACTTTTTCGACCTGAATTCCCCTACCCTGATATGATGA
>DTUH01000188.1:0-7230 GCA_012964265.1 Candidatus Lambdaproteobacteria bacterium | reverse complement strand
CGAATGGATTTTTCTGGGGCAGGGTGTAATGCAGGAGCACCAAATGATGAGGTGTATGCTTCCCCTCCGCAAACAAAACCAGGTTCCGCAAATTCGTCCGACTTTAACATATTCAGCAAATAAAGGTGGAGATCGTGATATTTTGATTTTGCTGGACGCAGAACAAAATCAACTTTGGGGTCCGGAATTGAAACGAAAACCGGATTTATTTGAAGCTCTTCGCCATCAAGGACAAATAGTCGGCCGGCTAGGCATGGTGACAAAAGGTACGATGGAGCAGTCACGTCACGCGCACTTTTTGGCACAGCAGCAGCGGATGTTGATAACTCTGGCGGTCGGGGCTGTCCTCACCTCGGCTTTAATCGCTTTTTTGCTTTCAAGGTACCTGCTACGTCCCGTACGAATATTAGCTGAGGGTACGCATGCAATTGCAGAACGACGTTTTGATACACGTGTGAAAATTAACTCATACGATGAGTTTGGTCAATTTGCCTCAGATTTTAACGCAATGGCCGAAACATTGGATTCATTTGAAAAACAACGCCAACAATGGATTTCAGATATTTCCCATGAATTGGGAACTCCTCTATCAGTCTTACGAGGAGAAATCGAAGCAATGCAGGACGGAATTCGTCAGCCAAATCCGGAACGTTTTGAATCTCTTCATGCGGAAGTACTTCATTTAGCACGTATCGTCGATGATCTTAAATTACTAAGCCGCGCTGAAGCAGGTCAACTGAATTTGTGCAAAGTGGTACTGGATCCTGTGAAACTCCTTCAGCAAACGCTTGAACAATTTACGGACCGTTTGGAGGAACGCGGAATTTCTATTCAAAATTTGCTTCCGGAACAATCCGTAAAATCCGCTATGGTTGATCCGGATCGGTTACGGCAAGTGTTTGTAAATTTGTTGGAAAACGTGGCGCGTTATGTTAGTGATTCCGGAATCCTTACGGTACGAAGCTTCCGTGATCCGGACAGTCTAACTTTGATTTTGGAAGATTCAGGTCAGGGTGTGCCGGACGAAGCTTTGTCTAATCTTTTTGACCGTTTTTACAGGACAGACTTATCCAGGAATCGTGAAACCGGAGGAAACGGACTTGGACTGGCGATATGCAAAAACCTGATTGAAGCTCATGGAGGCAGCATTCATGCGGAATCCGTTGAACCTCATGGTTTGCGTATCGTTATCACAATTAAAACAGTTGCAGATACAAAACAATAATGAGCTTACAAAATGTCATCTATTCTAATTGTTGAAGACGAAAGAAAAATTGCTGAATTGCTGCGGGATTTTCTAAGACAATCAGGTTTCCAAACATCGATCGTTAATCGTGGAGACGAAGTAATTCCATGACTGAAAAAACATGAAGTCGATATGATCCTGTTGGATCTCATGCTTCCGGGAATGCATAGAATTGAAGTTTGCCGTGGAAAAAGAAAATTCTCCCAAGTCCCGATTATAATAGTTACGGCCCAAACAGAAGAAATAGACCGTTTGCTGGGATTGGAGTTAGGAGCGGATGATTACGTCAGCAAATCCTTTAATCTACTTGAAGCGGTAGCACGGGTCAAGGCTGTATTGCGTCGTGCTGCACAACCTCCGGTTCCAGAAAATCTGCTTAAATCCGGGATTTTGAAACTCAACGAAGAAACTCATCAAATATGGGTCAATGACAAAGAAGTAGGTTTTACACCAGTTGAATTTGGAATGTTGAAAGTGCTGATGTCACGTCCGGAACGTGTCTTCACCCGTGAAGAATTGTTGAACAAAGTACAAGGTTACGATTTTGTGGGTTATGACCGCACCATCGACACGCATGTGAAAAATTTGCGTAGGAAACTTGCAAAAAATGGTGTAGAAGAATGCATTCATTCAGTTTTGTGTTTTTGTTTCTTTTTGCAAAAATCCTCTTTTGCTAAATTATTCAGTAAGTCAAACTTATTCCATTTTCCCAAGTTATCAGTGGTCATCCGTTTTAATCTCAGCATGATCCAATACAGGTAGTGATAATTTCTGAAAAAGGGCAAAAGAAAAAATAAGAATTCCTGTTACTCCAACGTAATAACGAATCGGTTCAAAATAAGTGAGCAGAAAACTGGAGCCAAAAAGTAGTAAAAGCAGTTTGTTGCAAAGCGAACAGCCGAAGCCAAGAAATCCGAAAATTCCTCCGAAACCAGTTTTTTTAACGGCACATTTCTGCGCTCGTATACCGAAGAAAAGACCGATCAAAATTGTTTCAAAACCGAGGATGACATAATCCAAGTCCGAGACTTCAGTCATGCGGATGAAAAAAGGATTACTCCAAAGTGCGGTTACAGTATCAAACAACAAAAATGTTGCAACTGTGATACTCAAAGAAATGAACCATTCCCTGTAACTGATTTCTATTAATCTTTGCATGACAGACTCTATTTCAGCATTTGCTTGATTTCCTCTTGAAGCGCTTCAAAGAGGTTGACTAAGGACGCATTGCATGTCTCACTTGAATTTCATCCGGCCACAGGGATTTAACGTATTGAAGCACTGCCACAATATCATCATCTGATAGTTTTTCCTTGAAGCCAAGCATAGTGGAATCTTTTGCAACGGAACCATCTTTTACTGTTGAGAAAAGCATTTCATTAGGATGGTGCCAGGCATGTCCCGTACCGTTTAAGGCCGGAGCCAGGTAACTTCCATCGGCTTTTTGTCCACCTCGGGATTGAGCGGGATTTTCACCTCTTGCACCTGAACCGTGACAACTCAGACAATTTTCTGCAAATAGTTTTTCACCAAGTTTAATTTGCGTAGGTGTTGCTGATGCGGAAAGAGAGTCCGGCGGTTGATAATAAAAATATGCTGTTACTCCTATAACTATGCAAATCCCCAGACCGGCCCACATCCAAAGTGGTTCTTTCCTTTTGGACTTGGTTTGTCCTTTTTTTGTTTTTTGACCTGCTTTGCTTTTTTGCTTTTTTTTCATAAATTTCCTTTGTCAGCTTATATCTTGTTTTTTTCTTTTCAAAATTTATGTTTTCTATGAAGCAAAGGCGGCAAAGGAAACACTCAAATCAAGTTAGTTGTTTTTTTGAGCAAAAAGAGGAGGGTTGTCTGGTTTCGAAAAATATTAAAACCTGAATTATACTTTATAGGAGTAACACGTTATGCTCAAGAAGTTTGTCTAATTTGTTTTGTATAAATTGAAGTTGGGAAGCCGGGATTTAGATTTTTTATTGTACTTTGATTTCTTCACAACTTTCCCATAATTCCTTCAAATTTGCTTCACATTGTATTGATATACTTGAATCCAAGTCAAGAGACATGGTGTCTTTTGGCGTTATCAACAATTAACTTCTAAGGAATAAAAGTATTATGAAAAAGTTAGTCAAATATATTCCCGGTGGTATCATCGGTACAAGTGTTCTTGCAGGTGGAGTAGCTCTGACACATGGCTGGGGTGAAGAAGCACATCACGGTGGAAATGACGGAATGTTCCGGCATAATTCTGAAATGCACCAAGGAGGCAGCAGTCAGCTTGGACACTAGTGGCAGGGGAAAGCTGAGCACTCTTCCGGAATGCATCAGCGTGGTCACCGTGGAGAAATGTCAAGCGGTTCAGAAATGATGGAAATGATGGGGACGGGACGCTTGTTGCGGAATGAAATGCAAACAATGCATACAGAGGTTCTTGCCGAATTGAGCGGCCAAACAGTCGAGCAAATTGAGCAGGACACAAAGACGCATTCCATGAGGGCACTTATGCAAAAATACGACATCAATTTAGACAAGATGGAAACATCGATGCACACTAAAATGGTTCTCATCATCAAGAATGCCGCTGATGAAGGTCGTATCACCCAGAAAGAGGCCGATGCCATTTTATCTCACATGGGTACTGGACATCACAGTCCAAAAGCAAAAGCTAGCGTTACAGAATAATACACGCTTGACAGCCGCGCTAAGGAACCGGTTACTCCTTCCCTCCGTCCGGTTTTAAGGCGCGGTTCGTTGTTTTCAATTTATAATATTCCTTTTACCAATATAAATCCCGCAAAGAACTTCCACTCATCAAGGTTCAGAACTTGAGCCCACATGGGAAATATGAGATAATTAAAAACTATTTATCAATTTATCTGAAGTTTGAAAATTTAATCTTTTGCACAAATCGATGGAATTATTATTTTCCAGAAAATTTTTTCAGTTTCCCCTCAATAAAACGGTTGCAGTCAATTCAAATAGTTGGGTCAGAACTCCTGCCTGGGATATTTTTTGGTTTCACTCAGGAATTTGGTTGACGCTCCTCATGCTCCTGGTAAATTCTTTGCCGGTGCAGGAAATGTTTTATGCTGCTGCAGTTTTTCTATTCTGGATTTCTCACCGTTTTAGCTCATTTTATTTAGCATGGGGTACTCGTGCTTACAGGCCACTTTGTCGTAATCAATTGAATCGTTTTGTGATTCTTCCGGTCTTACTTGGCTTAGCTGTTTTTGCTGTACTTTTCATTCCTGAGGATATACTTCCTGTTCCTCTTCCGGAAAGAATTCTCTGCTTGCTTCTGATCGATTTTGCCTGGGGAGTGCATCATTTTGCTGCTCAGCACTATGGAATACTCAGACTCTATCATCACCGCTGGAACCCTGAATCCGTACCTTCTGCCAAAAAACAGGATCGCATTTTTTGTTGGGGAGTGGGAGGAGCACTTGTTATAATTGCGGAGCTTTTGCATGGAACGTCGTATTTACAGGAAAAACAGATTTTGACAATGCTACTCCCAAATTGGGGACTTGAGGAGATTTCTTTGTTGCAACGCTTTGGGACACTGTTTGTCATCGGAATCACTATTTTCATGATTCGCAATGCATGGCTTCAAGATTCCGGGCTTCCAAGAATTATGTATATTTTAGGTGTTGGTTTGATGGTCGTGGCCGCGTTTCAGCTGGATCCATTTCAGTTTCTGATGCTTTGGACACTACAGCACTGGATGGTGGCATTAGGTCTGGCAGCCCACATGGGAGGAAATGATGTTCATCAGGGTTATAAGAATAGAACCGTTTTCGTAAAAAAGTCCTCAGAAAAACCTTTTTTGAAACCCTGGTTGGTACTACTTTTCCTATGTGCTTTTTCTGTTATCATGACTCCGATTTTTGAAATCGAAGCGGTGTCAGTCGGAGGACGTTACAGCGAACAATTCTTTCCTGCTTTTATGGGTTGGTTGCAGAACTCTGAATGGTATACTTTTCTAGTGGGAATTGGCCTTGCGAGTGGGTTTTTACATTATTGGATGGATAGGTCAGTTTATAGATTTTCTGATCTGGAAACGCGTAAAAGCGCTCAGCAACTATTATTTGCACTATAAATTTTGCTTTAAAAATGAGGAAGATTGAGGAAGAAGAAATCAAAGAGAATTGGCCCAGTGCTGTTGAAGGTGACTTGGAACACCCTGAACTGGGTTTTATCCACTATTGGACGGGGGAACAGCGTGGCCGAATAGTACTCCGGTTTAGCTATGAGGGGCAAGCTGAAGGTGAATCCGAAAAAATGTTTTTTATAAATTTGAGTCAGGAAGCCTGGGTTTTAAGCCACATTTCCACCTTTAAGTCGCAGGATTCAAAATTAAAATTAATGAAAATTCAATCGTTTAAAGAACAAGATGAACTGATAAAGAAATATCGAAGCCTTATCGATTTGTTCCTCGAATCCCGTAAAAAGAGAAATCACTTCTAATAAACCTTTGGTTACCTCTAATTTCATTTCTGTGAACTCATAGGCGATGAGTTAATCTTTTATTCGTAATATCTGTCATTATATCTCCTAATATTTGTCAGATGTTATCTTTTGCTTGACTTATTCCTCCAAAAATTGTTAAATTATTAGCACTACCATCTACTGAGTGCTAATGCTAATAAAACGATTATGGAGGCTATCTTTTGATAAAAACGCTTATAGGTATTGAAAAAAAAGGAGTCCGGCATAGTTTGGTATTGAATGAACGCGCGCAGTTAGTGCTTAATAGCATCATTGAAAATTATATTCAATCGTCCGAACCAATTGGTTCACGCACACTTTCTAAATCGATTGGAGTTGCGCTCTCTCCTGCTACGATTAGAAACATAATGTCTGATTTGGCAGAATTGGGCTATCTAATCCAGAGCCACACCTCAGCAGGACGTGTTCCAACTGATAAAGCCTACCGATTTTATGTCAATTCCTTAGCTACCCCACCCAGTGTTCCTGAGCAGATTAAACAGAAAATTTCTCAAGTTTCCAATGAACAAGGATCTCAAATAGAGGCTATATTGGCTGAGACTGTTCGCATGCTGGCTGAACTTACAAAGTTTGCTTGTGTAGTGAGCACTCCCAAGGCTTCAGTCAGTCGGCTTCAACGCATTGAATTAATAAAAATTTCTGAAGACAGAATTCTTGTCATTCTAGTCACAAAAGCAGGAGTTGTGCGAGACAAAATAATTTTTACCAAGGAAAGCCAGTCTCAGGAATTTCTTAATTCAGTTGCAGAATTCCTGAACGACAAGTTCAAAGACCATTCAATGAAGGAAATACGGGAAGAAATCCATCAGAGCATGGTGGATGACCGTACCCGATATCACGATCTTTTAGCTCATGCAGTTCGTTTAGGGAAAAAAGCTTTTGAGTTAAATCAGCCAGGTGAAATGCTGATTGACGGTCAAATGAACCTGTTGCTCGATTCACATTTTCACGAACAGTCTTCAGTCCGGATGTTAATTGATGCTTTTGATCAAAAAAGCGCAATTATGAAAGTTCTGGACGATTCAATGAAACATAAAGGTGTTCATATTTACATTGGTATTGAAAACGACTTGAAACAATTGCATGGCTGTTCACTCATAACAGCCAGTTATCGCAACAATCAAAACGTGTTGGGTTCAATCGGTGTTGTCGGGCCTACAAGTATGGATTACAAAAGCATAATTTCAATGGTCGATTATACAGCTACAATATTGTCAAAAACTATTACCGAACAATCTTACGATTGAATATATTTATAAAGACGTCATGAGCGCTAAAAAACGGAAAGAAACCGTAGAAAAAAAGCAGAAAAGGAACAAGCAAAAAAAAGCAAGCGAGAAAGAAGATTTGAAGGAAGTGATAGAAGCAGACGTTTCCGAGACTTCCACAGATAAGCTTGAAGTTGAATCTACTGAAGAACTTTTGCAAAAGGAGCGTGTCCGTACACAAAATATGGAGGACCGCTATTTCAGAGTCAATGC
>DTUH01000187.1 GCA_012964265.1 Candidatus Lambdaproteobacteria bacterium | reverse complement strand
ATGTTTATTCAAGTACTTGCTGAAGCCCTCAGAGATTATGCGGAATATCGTATGGTTTTGTTTGCGGTAATGGTGTTGGCAATCATGCGTTTTTACCGTGAGGGAATCTTTGGTATGATGCGCGACGGTGTGGCTAAATTGCGTAGTCAGCCCATACGTGGTTCGACTTAGCAAAACTATCAGGTCTTGAGCCGGTTGGCTCAGGTGTGGAATGTCGCGTTGGCATTCCTGAAACTTTCCGGACTGAATTAATCGAAACCGCGAATTTCATAAATTCACAAGGAAATATTTTTCAATCATTCTCCCATATAAAGGAGGTTTTATGTATATCGCGAAACAGGTAACAATGCTTTTCTCGGCACTATTATTAGGAATGTCCTTTTTGGTCATACCTGCTGCCGCCGCCGAGGATATCAAAATCGGGGTCTTGACTCCACTAACCGCAGGTGCTCATTCTTTAGGAAAAGAAGCTGTTCGCGGTGCAAAAATCGCGGCAGATTACATCAATGCCAAAGGCGGAGTGCTGGGCAGAAAAATAAAGGTCATCATTGAAGATGACGCAGGACAAGTGGAGAAAGCCATTTCCGGATTCCGGAAGCTGACTTCTCGGGATAAGGTAGTGGCAATCATTGGGCAGATTCACAGTTCGAATATGCTGGCTTTGATCAAACCTGCAGAAAATGCCGGGATTCCAATTTTCAGCACTCAGGCATCCAATGTGAAAATCACTTCCTCAAAATCACCCAATGTGTTCCGGACTGCCGCCATTGATCCGGATCGTGCTGAAGCATGGGTTGGATTTTTCCAGCAGAATGGGTTTAAAAAAATAGGAATCATTGCTGAAAATACCGATTACGGAGTTGGTTTAGTTAAACTCCTGAAAACATTCAATAAAGAGCGTTCTTTGGGCTTGAGTCTCAAACCGTTCATTTTTGATAAAAATTCCCGTGATATAACACCGCAATTATTGCAACTCAAAAACTGGGGTGCTGATGTCGTCATCAATATCGGGGTCGGTGATGTAGCTTATTTGATTGTCAAGCAAGCATATGACATTAAACTCTTTCCGGAAACCCCGATGGTTGCGTCTTTCGATTGGCCCAGTCAACCCATTTTCTGGAAAAACTTAGGGAAAAAAGGAAACTATCTGACCTATATTTCATATGGCCATCCCAACCAAAAACTCACGGCGATGGGAGAGTGGTTCAAAGCTGAATTTGAAAGACTCTATAACGATGCCCCAATTTTTGGTGCGTCAAATGCTTTTGGACAAATTGTGATGATTGCCGAGGCGATTTATCATGCTGGCTCAGCAGATCCTGCAGCTATCATGAACGCGCTTGAAGATTATCATTATGACAATTTTAACGGACCGGTTAAATTTGACCGGGCGGATGGTGCACGCTGGCATCAGTCCTCGCCTCCGATTCTAATTGTTCAGCACACAGCTGAAGGACAGTCTCTTGGTGATGGAACAATCCTCTATCCGCCAAACCTGCAAACCGGTTCGCTGACCAAAGGTTCTCGTTAGAATAAAATTTTAACGAAACCATATAAATCCTCTTGAAAATGGAGGATTTATACTCTACAAGTGTTAATAGCAGGTCATGTTAGGCGTAGACGTAACCCGACATTTTTTTTAAATTTGTAAATATGTTGGGTTACATACCGCTGTCATAATCTTCAAAAATAGTAACATTTTAACTCTTGCAGTATAGATTAATTGGAATAATATCAATTCATGAAAATTTTGGTTTTAGGTGGAGGGGTGGTTGGAGTGGCCACTGCGTACCATCTGCTCAAGGACGGTCATCAAGTTTCAGTGATTGACCGTCAAGCTCCGGCCATGGGTGGCGCCAGTTTCGGCAATGCAGGATTGATTGCTCCCGGACACGCCTACGCATGGGCTTCTCCAAATGCGTTGAAAACACTGCTACAATCCATCATTCATCAAGATCCTACATTCAAAATGAGTTTGCGTCCAGACTGGCAACTCATGGTTTGGGGAATGAAATTTTTACGTGAATGCAATTCAGCCGCAGTAAAACGAAACGGGCTTGCGAAGCATCGGCTTTGTGCTTTTTCCCAGCAAGTTTTAGGGCAAATGGTTGAAGAAACAGGAAT
>DTUH01000186.1 GCA_012964265.1 Candidatus Lambdaproteobacteria bacterium | reverse complement strand
AATAAACAAAGGTCAGGAAGGTTGAATTTTCTTGCCGGGAGGCTTCTGTTTCTGCTACTGTGACCAACCAGGTATCTCATTAACCCAAAACAATTATTTTGCAGATGAACAGGCCTATAAAGTTTGATCACAGTTCCTACCCAGTTTCTTACATTCGTCAAATACTCAGAAATGTACACAGCATTGCAATGGTTGGCGCAAGTGCTACCTGGAACCGTCCCAGCAATTTTGCCATGAAATATTTACTTCAAAAAGGATTTCAAATTATTCCTGTCAATCCTGGTGCAGTCGGTAAGAAAATTTGTGGAGAAACGGTCTTTGCAGACTTAGCATCACTACCGGTACCTGTTGATATGGTAGATATCTTTCGCCCGGCAGAAGAAGCACCGGAGTTGGTCGAAGAGGCCATAAAAATTGGTGCAAAGGTGTTTTGGATGCAGTTGGGAATTAGTCACGCTGATGCAGCAAAACGTGCAGAAGACGCAGGTTTACAAGTAGTGATGGATCGTTGTCCTAAAATTGAATATGCCCGTTTGACTGGAGAACTAGGTTGGAACGGAATCAATACAGGAGTTATCAGTAACCGCAGGAGGAGGCTCTAATGAAAAAACTTCATCCAGAATTTGGTTTTAATACACTTGCTGTGCATGCAGGCACGGCTCCGGACCCAACCACAGGTGCTCGTTCATTTCCGATTTATCAAACTACATCCTATGTTTTTGATGATGCTGACCATGCGGCCTCGTTGTTTAACCTGCAGGCCCCGGGCTTTATTTACTCACGTTTGACAAACCCAACTGTTGCGGCTTTGGAAGAAAAGTTGGCCACGCTTGAAGGCGGGCGTGGAGGAACTGTTACGTCTTCCGGACATGCTGCGGAAACTCTGGCTTTGTTTCCGTTAATGTCTCCGGGAATGGAGGTGATTGTGGCCAATAAACTTTATGGCGGAACAATAAATTTAATGGGTAAGAGCTACCAGAAATTTGGCTGGAAGGCTATCTTTGTTGACAGTGATGATCCGGAGGCCTTCCGCAAAGCAGTCAGCGAAAAAACAAGAGCAATTTTTATTGAAAGTATTGCTAATCCTGGTGGAGTGGTAATGGATATTGAGAGCATCGCCAGGGTAGCGACTGAGGCAGGTGTGCCTCTGGTTGTGGATAACACAATGGCGACTCCTTTTTTGTGTCAGCCATTTGAATGGGGAGCAGATTTAGTAGTACATTCGACCACAAAATTTTTGTCCGGACAAGGAAATGCAGTAGGCGGTGTAGTGATTGATTCCGGAAAATTTCCCTGGCTGGGAAAAGAAAAATTTCCCAGTTTAAGTACTCCCTCTCCAGAGTATAACGGATTGACCTTTGCTGAAACATTTGGTGACTTAGCCTACACCATGTACAGTCATGCCATCAGTCTGCGTGATCTTGGCTGTGCCCAGTCGCCAATGAATGCCTGGATTACTCTCAACGGTGTTGAAACACTGCCTCTGCGGATGGAACGGCACTGTAACAACGGCCTGGCAGTAGCCGGATTTCTTGAAAATCATCCGCAGGTTGAATGGGTCTCGTATGCAGGACTTGAATCCAGTCCATATTACAAACTGGGTAAAAAATATATGCCGGACGGCAGTGGTTCAGTTTTTACTTTTGGAGTCAAAGGAGGTTATGAAAGCGGCTTAACAATGCTGGAATCCGTGGAGTTGTTCAGTCACGTTGCCAACATTGGTGATACGCGCTCCCTGATCCTCCATCCTGCCTCAACCACACATCGTCAACTCACAGAAGAACAGCGCATTGCTGCTGGTGCCGGACCGGAAGTGATTCGGCTTTCGATTGGAATTGAATGTGCTGAAGATATAATTTGTGATCTTGAACAGGCATTGAGTTCTTTATCTTAGGAGTCGCAATTTAGCTGGCGATTAAGGTGTGAACGCACGCGGCTCCAACCAATTTATTTGCTACAACTTTAGACATTTCTATTTTGCTTTACTGAAAAAAACCAAAAATATACATTTTGATTAATTGATGAACCGGTAAAGTGCTAAAACTGTGTCATTTCAAACGAAGAGAGAAATCTTGCAAAAGTTAAACACTAATATTATTAACTCATGTTACGGGCATATTATTTGCC
>DTUH01000185.1 GCA_012964265.1 Candidatus Lambdaproteobacteria bacterium | reverse complement strand
GGGAATATTTCATCATCAGCACTGCGCCAATGGCAAAATTCGGCGCTATAACTCCGCCGAGTTTTTGTTTTTTGCAAAGATTTTTGAGTTCGGCAACTTGTTCCGGAAGCAAGCCGCTGGTGCCAATCACTGGACGTGCACCGGCTTGAATGATGTCAGCCGAGGTTTCCATCGCAACCGCGGCAGTAGTGAAATCCACCACGACCTGGGCTTTTGTCTGGTCAATTATTTCAGGTAGATTATCACCTAAATCAGTTTGTGCAACTAAATCCAGTTCAGGATC
The DNA here is from genome assembly GCA_012964265.1 of Candidatus Lambdaproteobacteria bacterium. Lineage (GTDB taxonomy): Bacteria > SAR324 > SAR324 > SAR324 > NAC60-12 > Arctic96AD-7. The sequence goes on along the minus strand of DTUH01000185.1, from coordinate 1,853 downwards.
CGCGCTGACTGCCTTGACGGATTCCTGCCCCATTCGGCCCTTGGATCCGTTGATCAATACTCGTATGAGACTCATGGAGCTAAGTTGGATTATGGTTCACCTGCATTCAAAACAGCCTCAATGATAGAAAGACTAAACAGGCTTGATACTGTTTTGTAATGCAGTCAAAGTTCAGTCAACATCATCATAGAAATGACATAAAAAGACAAGACCCGGAAAACTATATTATGAGACCTTTTCAATTTTATCTCATCGATTCCAAAAAATCTGAAGAAGTAGTGAACGGTATTAAAAAAATCACTCTGGGATGTGAAAACCATGCGGATGCGTTCGGATTCCTCTGGATTGACGCTGAAAACAAGATCCGTCAAATTCAGCTCATTTTTGGAGAAATAGTGCTTGAATGGTTTATTGGAAAAGGAATCAAATGCAGCCGGACAAACCGTGACCTGGAAGTTCCGGAAGGAATCGGATATCAAAAAGGTGTCCGTGTATTACTTCCGGTGGAGGATACGGAGACAATTGAGTCAGTTTTGTTGGAAGTCCGGAACGCTGAATTTCCTCCGGAATGGTCAGAAAAAATTCTGGAAAAGTTTTAAGTTTGGTGGCAAGAACAAGGAGTCTCCCGACAGCAATTTGAGAATAAAATATGCTGCCGGGAAATGAAGAATAATCTTAAAGAGCTTTCAGTACTTTAACTGCTGAGGTGACTTTCCCTGCTTAGAAGCCAAATCCGAAAGTTACCACAAATATTCCGGCAAAAGCCTTAATATCAGTAGGTGTTTTATTTGCCTCCGCCAGTGTCGCGGCCGTTTCTGTTCCTGACTTGTGTTTAACTGTTATTTTGTCGCTCAGTTTACTGCCGGTTTGATACCAGTCGATGCCATAGTATCCACCCCAATCGTAAGTCCATTCATTCCCAATTCCATAATTCAACTGGGTAATTGAGTACTCTATGTCATAAGTAACACCGGAATAAACCCAGTCCGGATAAGAAATTTTGTAAATTGCATATCCGAACGGAATATTGAATGAGTTTCCGATATAATATCTGCCGGTTACTTCCATAGTACTAAAGTTGATACTTTGGGTTTTTGTCGAATCACCCGTTGATGAGTTATAGTCTGTGTAGGAATAATTGTACTTCCCGGAGCCGTACGTCAATCCAATACCCCAGACTTCACCGGGCATCTCAAGTACATATGGACTTGTTGTGGCGTACATTAAATGAGATTTCCATTTAATAATGCCGGTTTTGATTCCTATTCTTGCTGTCTGGTTCAACCTGTTGGTTGCTGAGCCGCCTACTTCTTGAGCAAATGAAAGACTCCCGCAAAATAATAACGAAAGAACCAGTATGCAAAGTTTTCTATTAAAGAGAATCCTCCTGTCCATGGCTGCATACCGCAGCTTTCACAATAACTATTTTTTTGAAAAACCAGACTTGCAGTAACAGATTAAGTGAAGCAATGATGCCCTCAAGGAATAAACCTGAAGGGCATCATAATTTTGGTAGGACTGTATATGCAATTCCTATGCTTTGATGTGACTTTAACTATGTTTTAAAATGCAAAACCTAGGGTCAGGACTAGAAATCCGCCTGCAGTAGAAACAGCATTTACTAAATCACCAATTTTTTCAATATCTTTTTTTAAACTGGTAGTATCACCACTAGATGTACTTTCTGTATATTCTGAGGATTGACTTAGAGCTGTTTATTAGCTGAAGAGTTTCTTAATGCTAATAATTATTGCTGAGGAATCCGCCGCAGATCTCAGAAGCCAAATCCGAAAGTTACCACAAATATTCCGGCAAAAGCTTGTACTTCAGTTGATGTAGTCTCTGCTTTTGCC
>DTUH01000184.1 GCA_012964265.1 Candidatus Lambdaproteobacteria bacterium | reverse complement strand
AGAATGATAGAATTTAACACGCACCCGGACCAGTATCAACACTGGACTATAGATTATGACTGCCCCATTGCAACATTAAAGTTGAAAGTTAACGAAGATGGAGGTCTGCAGCCGGGATACAAATTAAAACTCAATTCCTACGATTTAGGTGTTGATATTGAGTTGCACGACGCGGTTCAGCGTCTGCGCTTTGAGCATCCGGAAGTCAGAACCGTAGTTCTTACTTCATCAATGGAAAAGGTTTTTTGTGCCGGAGCAAACATCAAAATGCTTGGACTTTCAACGCATGCGCATAAAGTCAATTTTTGTAAATTCACCAACGAAACGAGGAACTCGATTGAGGATGCCACAAGTTTTTCCGGACAAACCTACATTTGCGCCATCAACGGAACCGCTGCCGGAGGAGGATACGAATTGGCTCTTGCGAGCGATTATATCATACTCGTCGATGACAGTTCCAGTGCAGTTTCGCTCCCGGAAATTCCGCTTTTAGCCGTGCTTCCAGGAACCGGTGGGCTCACGAGAGTTGTTGACAAACGTAAAGTGAGACGTGATCACGCAGATTATTTTTGTACTGTTACCGAAGGAATACGTGGAAAACGAGCAGTAAACTGGAAACTGATTGACGAATTGGTGCCACGTTCAAAATTCACTGAAAAAGTGAAGGAACGCGCCCTTGAGTTTGCGAAAAAATCTTCACGTCCGGAAAATACGAAAGGCATAGTACTCACTCCGCTTAACCGGAAAATGGAGGAAGAGAGAATCACTTACGATCATGTTTGCATCGAGTTAGAGCGGAAGTCCGGAATCGTAAACCTTACAATCAACTCTCCATCAGGAGAATTGCCGACTGATCCGGAAAGCATTCAGGCCGCCGGCGCAAACTATTGGCCGTTGGCGATGGCTCGTGAGTTGGACGATGCAATCATGCATTTATCCTTTAACGAACTTGAACTCGGTACATGGGTTATCAGAACTCAGGGTAATATGGATCTTGTTCTTGCGGTCGATCAGACCTTGATCCGACATCAAGAACATTGGCTGGTTCGTGAAATTATGTTGAATCTCAAACGGGTTTTCAAACGCCTTGATCTGGTGGCCCGTAGTTTGGTCGCACTGATTGAACCGGGCAGTTGCTTCACAGGCACATTACTCGAACTGGTTTTTGCCGCAGACAGAAGTTACATGCTTGACGGTACGTTTGAAGAGGGCGGGGAAGCGCCGGCGATGCTGCGTCCCACAGAAATGAATTTTGGTCCATTGCTGATGTGCAACGATTTGACACGTTTGCAAACCCGTTTTCTCAATGATCCTGAAAACGTGGAAAACATACGGGCTTTAATAGGTAATAACTTGGATGCCGCAGCCGCTGATGAGTTGGGCTTGGTGACTTTCATTCCTGACGACATTGACTGGGAAGACGAAGTCCGGATTGCCGTTGAGGAACGAGCGAGTTTTTCACCAGATGCGCTCACCGGAATGGAAGCGTCTTTGCGTTTTGCCGGTCCGGAAACACTTGAAACAAAAATTTTCGGTCGGTTGACTGCGTGGCAGAATTGGATTTTTCAAAGGCCAAACGCAGTCGGTGAAGAGGGCGCACTCAAACTATATGGAACAGGAAAACAGGCAGTTTACGACAAAAAACGCGTTTAGGAACTAAAAACTCAATAATTTTTTATGGATGTAAGCCGCTAAGAGCGCTAAGGAACGCTAATTTTCAATTACATTGTGTGCTACCACCATAACCTTAGCGATTCTTAGCGCTCTTAGCGGCTTATAAACCTGTCCAAAAAAGGATACAATCTAGCACATAAATTAAGGAATAGATGAGCATTAACTATAACGAAAAAATTCCGAACAATGTTGACTTAAGCGGTGACCGTCGTCTCCAACGTGCATTGGAACGTTGGCAACCAAAATTTCTAAACTGGTGGGATGAGCTTGGACCTGAAAATAGCACGGATTTTGACGTTTATCTCCGTACAGCGATCAGTGTCGAAAAAGACGGCTGGGCTCATTTCGATTATGTAAAAATGCCGGATTATCGCTGGGGGATTTTTCTGACGCCTTCTAATTCAGACCGCACCATCGATTTCGGAATTCACAAAGGACAGCCGGCCTGGCAGGAAGTCCCGGGCGAATACC
>DTUH01000183.1 GCA_012964265.1 Candidatus Lambdaproteobacteria bacterium | reverse complement strand
TTATTTTTCGGGGAGTCAATATTTATCCCGGCCAGCTTGACAATCTGCTCAGCAGTCTTCCCGGTGTCGGGAGTGAATATCAGGTTTTTCTCAATCAAGAGGAAGGCATGGACAAATGTATTCTTCGAATAGAACGCGCTCAAGACACTAAAAGTTCAGCTGATTCTCAAACCGTCGAAACCGTTAAAACTTTAATCAAACACAAAATTTTCGTCACTCCGGAAGTGGAAATTGTTGACTATGGTTCTCTTCCCCGCAGCGAAAGAAAAACAAAGCGGGTGACTGATGTAAGATGACTGGGGCTCCCCTCACGTCTGTAATAAAAACTCCGGAAAAAGTAAGATATTAAAATGCCTGAAGACGACAAAGAACAAACTGAATTTGATGAAGAGCTGAACAGGCAGGAAGCATTAAATGCTGAAACTGCGGAACCAAAACCCGTTCCGGATGTGGAAAGTGAGGTGGAGGAAACCGTGCTCGAAGGTGTCCTGCCGCTGTCCTTTAACGGAAACGGTGTGGAATTGTTCGGAATTCTGATTAATAATTTCCTGTTGAATTTGGTGACTTTAGGCATTTACTATCCCTGGGCCAAAGCCAAACAGTTACGTTACTATTATGGCGCCAGCAGAATTCACGACAGCGATTTTCAATTTCATGGAAGCGGCGGGGAAATGTTCATCGGTCTGCTTAAGGTTTTGGGAGTATTGCTGGTTTTGGATTTAGTCTATGAAGGAATTCTCGCGGGGATTATTGAAGAATGGTTACTTCTGTTGGCCGGTCTGCTGTATGCGTTAACCTTTCTTTTGCTTATGCTGATTGCCTCTGTGGGTGTGAGGCGTTACCGCATGAGCCGGACTTCCTGGCGGGGGATTCGATTTCGATTTTTGGGAACTTTCAAAGCGACAGGAATCCTCATTGCAAGGGGCTGGTTACTGACCCTGCTCAGCCTTGGGCTTTATTACCCATATTATCTTAACCGCTTTCAGGACTACTGGACAACAAAAACCACTTTCGGAAACATTCCGTTCAGTTATGACGGACAGGGTAAAGAGGTTTTTCGAATCTGGCTCAAAGGAATTCTGCTGACAATACTAACTTTGGGTATCTACCTGTTCTGGTTAAGGGCAAATCTGCAGCGTTATTTCTGGAACCGTACCGGTTATGGTGAAGCGAGAATAATTTCAACTCTTTACGGTGGAAAGTTGTTGAAAGAATCTCTGATTTTTTTGCTGATTATGATTTTTACATTAGGAATTGGACGGGCCTGGGCGGTCGTGCGTTACAAAAAGTTCTATCTGGGAACTTTGAGCCTGGAAGGTAAAATAAATCTGGCGGAAATCAAACAGGCTGAAGCAGAATTGGCAGGTGCAACCGGGGAGGGAATGGCGGATTTCTTCGATGTGGAAATGTAGAAATGTCAAAAAAATGGAAGGCAAATTATTTCGACGGCCGTACTCCAACTCACCGAAAGGTAAATGTTAGTAATGACAGGCAAGGTGTTAGAATTGAGTTCGAAGACGGTTCAACACGTTTCTGGCGCAAAGCTGACTTCCGTTTGCAGCAGGATCGTTCGCAGGGTCCTATACGGCTGGAATACGGAGAATTTCCTCCGGAAATTCTCGAAGTCGCCGATCCGGAATTCCAGAACAACTTTGGAAAACAGTTTCCGGACAGGAACCGCTTTTTTTCACCTGCACTTGCCCTGCTGGCAGTCCTCATTATTCCTGCATTGATTTACTGGGGCATTCCTTCGGCTTCAGGATTGTTCGCCCGTTTTGTTCCGGTTTCCATCGAAAAGCAGCTGGGACAATATGTTATCAATGAACTGTTTCCAAACCGCGTAATTTGTGAAACGGATGCAGGCCGGGAGGCTTTGGAAAAACTGGTTGCGCGTTTGGCTCCACCCGATTCCGATTACGAATTTCAGTTGGAAATAATCGATTCAGACTGGGTCAACGCGATTGCGTTTCCAGGCGGAAAAATTTTGATTTTCCGGGGATTGCTGGAAAAAAGCCGTTCTGCGGATGCGGTTGCCGGAGTACTGGCTCATGAGATGCAGCATGTTTTTCAGCGTCACGGTACGGAAAATTTACTGAACCAGGTTGCATTGTCCGGACTTTTTAAGCTGCTGACCGTAGAAGCAAAT
>DTUH01000182.1 GCA_012964265.1 Candidatus Lambdaproteobacteria bacterium | reverse complement strand
GTTGTATGGATCTAGCCGTTTTGGTAGGTATTTTCTTTTGTTTAACACACTCTGCTTTTTTTTCTGGACTGACTTTGGGCTTATTCGGCATGAGTCGATTGAAGCTTGAAATTGAAGTTGAGTCTGGAAATCAAGCTGCAGTTCAAGTCCTGGAACTGAGAGAGGACGCGAATCTGCTCTTGACAACCTTGCTCTGGGGCAATGTAAGCATCAATGTCCTGTTGACTCTGTTAACTGATTCAGTACTCGCGGGACTATGGGCTTTTTTCTTTTCATCCATTTGCATCACTCTTTTTGGTGAGATTTTACCACAAGCGTATTTTTCACGGAATGCGCTGCGAATGGGGATAATGCTGGCTCCGGTTATCAGGTTTTACAGATTCATTCTGTATCCTGTAAGTAAACCGACTGCATTACTGCTTGACAAATGGCTGGGTAAAGAAGGGGTACTTTATTTTAAAGAGGAAGATTTCCGCATCATGTTGCAAAAACATATGGAATCGCGGGATTCGGACATTAGCCGATTGGAAGGTACAGGCGCTCTTAATTTCTTAAGTATTGATGATTTGCCTGTTGGAGATGAGGGAGAGATAGTCGATCCGGTAAGTATTATTCCACTGGAAACAGAATTTGATCTACCGGTTTTTCCTGTTTTTCAGCGCACTCCAAATGATCCGTTTTTACTTCAGGTTCAGGAATCTGGAAAAAAATGGGTGATTTTGACTTCAATCGAAGGGACGCCTCGGTTGGTGATAAATGCGGATTTATTTTTACGCGACGCGCTTTTTGGTGTTGAGCCTTTTCGGCCTTATTCATACTGCCATCGCCCGATTGTAGTCAATGACGCAGCGACACCGCTGGGTGAAGTAATTCAAAAACTACGTGTCCATCCGGAACATTCTGAAGATGATGTGATTGACAATGATCTGATTTTATGCTGGAATACAGAAAAACGAATCATTACCGGTGCAGATTTACTCGGACGGCTTTTACGCGGAATAGCCGGCCGAAAGCCGCAATTTGTTTTGCCTGAGCAAAACTGAAATCAAGGAAAATTATGGCTATAAATAAAGAAGAAATACGAGAACTGCCGGATATTCAAAAACCGCTGCTCTTGTTTAAAAATTTAAAGACTGATCTGGACAAACTTAAATCGCAAATTAACAATTTGAACAAGGTAAAACTTTCTTCAAAATTACTGAGGGGAATAAGTTTGAAAAAAGGTGATCTTCCTACCGGAAAGATACTTGAATTCACCGGAAGCAGGCTCAGCCAAAGCCTGAAAAATACACGGGCAAAAGAAATTTCGGAACGTCTGCACAAACATCCGGAAGATTCCAAATCGCGTTTGGAATTGGTAGAGATGTTTTTACAGGAAGCAGAGGGTAGTAGTTTGCAGATTGCCAGAGATGCTTTTTTGTTAGTCATGCAGGAAGTTGAAAAACCCATGATTTCAACTCAAAAAATAAATATGGCTCTCACTGTTCAAACAATATATTTCGAGAAACTGAAAAAATTTCTGCATGACGATTTAACCGAAACTGAATCTAAAATAAAGGGTGATGGTAATGTTGACACTATCCTTGAAAAGCAACAGCAGAGACTACGGGGTGAAGTGGATTTTATTCAAAAGTGTGTTGAATTGCTAAAAACCGAACCTATTTCGACTGTTTATGAATTAAATCTTAATAAATCAAAAACAGAAAAGATAATTCCTTTTGGTGATCTCAAAAATGGTTTTGATCCCATGTTACGCCGCCTGGTGTTCTTGCCTCTGGCCCAAGAAAATATGGAGCTGATGTTTGAAATCCTGCATCGTCTGGAAAGTAAAAATCCACTGGTCGGTTATCACCAGGCAAAAATGCATGATGTTCTTGCTCAAATTCAGTTGGTAATTGCTTCTGTGGTAAATGAACCGGAACCGAGAAAAAAAGGATTTGAGCAGCTTTCAAAAGCTATGAAAGCGATTGGCGGTGCAGTGAAACTGGTTGGTGATATTCCTGAGAAAGCCGTTGAAAAAGCAGCGGTTCACCGCTTTGGACATTTGTGTTACACGATTCATCGTTCATATAGAAGTCATGATATTCCTGTACCAGGTGATCATTTGCAGAGAATGCAAAAAGCAGTCTCACCTTTTGGAGCCAATTGCC
>DTUH01000181.1:5478-10299 GCA_012964265.1 Candidatus Lambdaproteobacteria bacterium | reverse complement strand
TTGTGCAGGTTCTAATTTTTTACCGAAAGTACACATTGCACTTTACGAAGCCTGCGTACTCGAAGGAAATTACACAAAAGGTCGTAGAATAATGTCCGCCATGCTGCCGCTGATGCGAGTTTTAGAGCAGGGCGGGAAATTCGTGCAAAGTGTCAAATACGGTTGCGAACTTGCCGGTCTCAGACCAGGACCATCTCGTCTTCCATTGCAGCCGTTGACATCGGAGGAAATGAGCGAGTTGGAAACGGTTATAAGTACCTTAAACACTGAAATAACCAAGATTATTGATGGCGACGGTGATGCCAAAACATGATCATATTGGTTTCTACTTGGGAATAAATCAGACAGAAAAGCAATGTCGCTGAAGATTCAGGTCAAAAACACACGTCATGGAAATCCGGGTGTTTCCGGTTGGTACGCGATTCTTCCGGAACCGGATCCTCCCAATGTTTTACAGGACGACATTACAGCTGATTGGCTGGTCATCGGAGGTGGATTCGCCGGGTTGTCAGCGGCAAGACGGCTGTGTCAACTTCGGGAAAACGAAAGCATCGTGCTGCTGGATTCGATCCGTATCGGTGAAGGCAGTTCCGGACGCAATTCCGGATTTATGATCGATTTGCCCCACGATATCAGCACCGACAGTTATGCCGGTGCGGTAGAACAGGATGTACTGCAAACAAGGAAAAACCGTTATGCCATTGCCTTTGCTGCTAAAGCCGCCGAGGAATTCGGATTCCCACAGGAGGTGTTTAATCCTTGCGGAAAAATAAACGCAGCGGCCACTGAAAAAGGAGATCAGCACAATCGGGAATATATTGAACATTTGAAAGCCATGGGAGAAGAATCAACCTGGCTGGATGCCGCAGAAATGAAACGTATTACCGGCAGCGAGTATTACCTGAGCGGTCTGCTGACTCCTAAAACTGTTACAATTCAAGCGGCAGCTTATACTCGGGGTTTTGCGAGGGGGATATCCAGAAACGTGAATATTTACGAAAAAACCCCTGTAGTTGCGTTGGAACACACGAATGGTGTTTGGCACGCTAGGACTCCTAATGGTTCTGTTAAGGCGTCTAAGGTTATTCTGAGTGTCAACGGACACCTACAGAGCTTTGGTTTCATGCAGCGCAGACTGATGCACATATTCCTTTACGCTTCAATGACTCGTGCTTTGAGCTCGGCTGAAGTCCGCAAACTTGGCGGGGAACCGAGTTGGGGTGTTGCGCCGGCCAATCCTTTCGGTTCCTCTGTGCGCAAGATTTCCGGAGTGGGCGGTCATCGCGTCCTGATGCGAAACAAATTCCATTTCAATTCATCAATGGAAGCAACTGAGCGGGATGTTCAAAGAGCGGTGCGCGGCCATGACCGGAGTTTCCAGCGGCGCTTTCCGATGCTCAAAGATGTGGAAATGGAATACCGCTGGGGTGGTCGTTTATGCTTGAGCTGGAATAACGTTCCAGTGTTTGGTGAGATAGAAGAAAGTTTGTTTGCCGCCTGTTGCCAAAACGGACTTGGAGTTTCCAAAGGCACTCTTGCCGGAATTCTGGCTGCGGAGTATGCCTCCGGAGTCCGGAACTCCTACATTGAAGATTACCTAAACGAAGCACAACCCACCCGTCTTCCTCCGAAACCATTTGTCAACATCGGCGCCAACGCCTACCTCAACTGGCAGGAGTGGTGTGCTGGCCTGGAAAAGTGAAGAGCTACCTTTTCTTAAATTCGGAAAGCGATCAGTGCCGGTTTTACAGTGAAAGGATTTTTTTTGCTTCCTGGAACACTTGTTCCGGCTGAATTTGAGTCAAGCAGTCATAATGACCGAAACGACAGGTTTTCGCAAAACAGGGTGAGCAGGTTAAATTCCGGCTCAGGACAGTGGCCATTGGGTTTACAGGAGCAGTCCAGGTGGGAGAGGTTGAACCGAAAATAGCAATTTGCGGACGCTGCAAAGCGCCCATTAAGTGCATGCTTCCCGAGTCATTTCCAACCAGTAATTTGGCTTTTGCTAAAATTGCCAATAATTCGGTTAAGGAAGTTTGTCCGCAATAATTATGAACTCCTTCAAGTCCTTGAGAAATTTCAGTTCCGGAATCCGTATCTGCTTCTGTTCCCAAAATCAGAATTGAAGTTCCAGGAAACTGAATCAGTTGTGTGGCTAAAGTGCGGAAATGTTCGAGCGGCCACTGTTTTGCCGGTCCATAAACTGCGCCTGGAGTGAAGACAATAAAAGATTCAGGCAATGAGTTTTGAAAAGTGTTTAAATGTTTTTCCACCCACGCTTCGGTAGTTTCAAGGTGCGGAGGATATTTTTCAAGAGTAATATCTGGAGCCATTAAATTAAGGTATTCCTGGAGGATGTGTATCGAACGCGACGTGCCCTCATGCTTTTTCGCATGGCTCAGCAAAAGGCTTCTGAACTCTCCGGAATAACCGATTCGCTGCGGAATTTTACTTTGAAAGGACATCCAGGCAGAAGAAAAACCTGGAGGAAGGACATAATAATGTGTGTAATTTCCAGAGCGTAAAGTTTTTCCGAATGCACCGGCAGAGTTTTTTTCCGGATCAAACGGAATTATTTTTCCACGGTACGGAAGCGGTAAATTCTCGAATCCGGATTTCACAATCAAATCAACCTGTGATTCCGGATAGTTTTCAAGAACAGCACCGATAAATCCGGTTGAAATGACCAAATCACCAAGCCAGTTAGGTGTACGGATCAGGATTTTAGGTGGGTCAGCTTCAGGCATAATTTCGTTTCATTCGAGGATAGTGGACTTCCGCTGCTGCTGTGTACAAAAATAATAACCGTCCGGAAGCAAAGAGTTGTAGTGTTTTAATTCAAGCTCCTCTCCGTTCAGAAGTTTGAACCGTACCCGCAAATTTCGGACTGTAAAGTGCGAAGCGTCAGTCTGTAGACAAACTAGATTAACTTGTTTTCGAAAACTCTTCGGAGATTGAACGTATGTCTTTTCCGGAAAGTTTGAACATCCGGAAACAGCAATCAACAACAAAACAGACAGTCTAATAATAAACTGGTTTGATTTTAAGCACATGGAGAAAATCAGACTGAGTGTTTGTTTCTCAGGAACTTAGTGTTTGATGATCAATTTAGCTGAAATTTTAGGGAAAGGCAATGCTTGGAAGCAGAGGGTAATAATTGCTTCTACTGCATAATCTGCACTTAAGCTCAAAAACGGAAATGACGTTTTTGTTCAACATCTTTTCCGGCAACAGGAATTTCTTCAAATTCAATTAGGAAAGTCTGCATTTGTTTGAGAAAGAATCCATCTACCGACATCCTCTCACCGACTTTTTTCAAGGTCGCATGGATCGTTGAATGATTACGGCCGACAATTTTTCCGATTTCACTCAGGGAAAGGGAGGTAAGTTGTTTCAGAAGGTAGACCGCCGCCTGACGGGCTTTGGTGTGTTTTCTGTCACGACGATAGGAAAGCAGTCCTTCCTCGGTAATTTGGAACATGACATAAATCTGCCGCAGGATTTTTTCTGCCGTTTCGTCAACGAATTTTCCATGAGATGATTGTATCGAATTTGAATTTTGAGCAGAATCATCCAACCAGTCTCTGAGAGCGTATTTTGCTAAATCTATGGTTAACTCTTCATTCAGCAACGAAGCGTGTACTCCCAGCCGCATCAGCACACCCACCATTCGTCCAATTCCGCCCTTGATATGCTGCACGATAAAAATCGCCAGTTCATTGCTCAAGGGAATGCCACGTTCTTTTGCTTTGCTTTCCAAAATTGCAATACGTGTTTGATCATCCGGAATCCCGATATCAACCGTCAGTCCAGATTCAAGCCGTCCACGCAGTCCGGAATTTAGTCCTGACATTTGCGTAGGTGCTCTCTCGCAGGCAATTACGATCTGTGCTTTTTGTTTACGCAGGGCATTGATTGTGTGGAGCAGTTCTGCCTGACACTTTAACGAAGGAAGCAGAGCCTGCAGATCATCCAGCAGAAAAGCATCGACCTTGCGGTAACGGTCCCGGAATTCTTTCATTTTGTTTAATCTGAGATGATTGATGAAATCATTCAAAAAATCTTCTGCAGAAACCTGAACGGTATGTTTTTTGGGTTTGCTTTGCTGCAGTTCATTGTTGATTCCTTCCAGCAAATGTGTTTTTCCTGCACCGGACTCACCATAAATTACAAATGGGTTAAAAGCAATTCCCGGCATATCAACGATAGCCCGGCAGGCGCGACTGGCCAATAGATTACGTTTTCCGGGAATGTACGAATCCAGCAAATAAGTGCATTGACTACCTACCGTGGTTTCCGGTTGATTGATAGAATTGATGCTGGTTGACTCCAAATCATCAATCTTTTCTGCACGATGCTCTTGCTCAAGGTTAAATTCAGGCTGAACGGCTTTCTTGCGCTTCGAACTGACTCCAATTTTATATTCGAATATTTTTTCTGAAAATGGAGCTTTTTCCGGAAAAAGTTCGTCGAGGACTTTTTTCAGGAGATCTTCGTGATTAGTCTTAATTTCGTAACTATAGACTTTGTGATGAATACCACCCAGTATTACTTTTGAAGGAGTGATTTTCAGCAACTGCAGAGAATTCAGCCATGACTGGTTTGCCTGTGGAGTTAAAGAGCGTCTTACGCACTCTATAAATTCCAAAGATTGTTCTTGATTCAACTCCATCTTACTTGTGTTTCAAATCCATTTGCTGTTTATCTCAGCTCAAATTCAATTATCATTTTGCTTGAGATTGGCGTAAATATGTTCCCGTCAATGGAATGCAAGGCACCAGACTGGCCTCACTAATTTAAAGCAAAATGAGGCACAAAATC
>DTUH01000181.1:0-5448 GCA_012964265.1 Candidatus Lambdaproteobacteria bacterium | reverse complement strand
TTACCCCTAAATTGCTGATAAATAATAAAAATATTTTTTCAAAAAATATAATTTATTTTTATATATACAAAATCAAAGAGCAATAAAGTTGTTCAATATTAGGTACCTAAGCCATAGAAAAAAATAAATTTAATAAAATTTATTTTCGTGTTATTGTTCATTTAACAAATCACATTTTCTGAAATCCAAAAATGAATAAGTCAGCAACTCAACTTGCAAAAATAAAAGTAGAATACCTGAAATTTCTGACCAAATTTAGCAGTCTGCAACTCTCTACAATTGGTGAAAATGGGCGTCCGGAAAGCAGTTATGCACCCTTTGTAGTCACTCAAAATAATCAGTTTTATATCTATGTAAGTGCGCTGGCCCGACATACAAATAATTTGCTGAATGACGGAAGGGCCGGAATAATGATCATTGAAGCGGAAGAAGAGGCTGATAATATATTTGCCAGAAAGCGTGCATCATTTGATTGTGATGTGGAAATAGTGGAAAGGGAGACCGAAGACTGGCGGATAATCATGCTTATGTTTGATGGGCTTGCAGGTGAACTGATGGAAACATTGCGCAGACTTCAGGATTTTCAGTTGCTGCGACTGTTGCCTAAATCCGGCCTTTTCGTTACAGGTTTCGGAAAAGCATATCGAATTTCAGGAAAACGGATGGATGATTTGTCGCATATAAATCCGCAGAAATAGTAATCTTCAATACCGTCGTAGAAGGTCCTAAAACCATGTCATTTCGAGTGAAGCGAGAAATCTTGTATGAGCAATTAAACTAAGCAAGGAAGATCTCTCTCTACGTTAGAGATGACAAGACATATGTTCAAAAAGACCCCCGCACCTGAATCAGCAATTCGGAAATGAAAAAAACCGGAGGCTATTCGGGTGCGGGGTGTAGTTCAGACTTTTTGTGAAACTGTCAATGTTTGTCGTTTAAAAAGCTGCTTTAAGTAATGCTTGTGTGTAAGGATTTTCCGGTTGTTTCAGGATTTTCCCGGCTGGACCTGCTTCCACAACGATCCCCTCTTTCATGACGATGATATCGTGACAAAGCGCCTGGATAATTTTTAGGTCATGGCTGATGAAAAGGTAGGTCAGGCTGTATTTTGTTTGTAAATTGCGTAAGAGTTCCAAAACCTGGGATTGTACCGAGCGATCCAGTGAGGAAGTAGGTTCATCCAGTACCAAAAAACTGGGTTTAAGAACCAGAGCACGGGCTATGGCTATGCGTTGACGCTGTCCTCCGGAAAACTCGTGAGGATAACGATGCCTCAAATCCGGATCAAGATCGACGTCTTTGAGAACCCGCACAATTTGCTCCTGATGATTTTCCCTATTTTCAGGATTGTGTATCTCAAGGCCCTCTGCCACAATTTGCTCCACAGTCATCCGTGGACTCAAGCTTCCAAACGGGTCCTGAAATACAATCTGCATTGACTTCCGAATCGGTGTGATCTTTTTCTGGTTTAGTTCGTTCAGATAAACACCCCCAAATTTTATGGATCCTTCACTTTTTATCAAACGTAGCAAAGCAAGTCCGAGGGTTGATTTTCCGGATCCACTTTCTCCAACAACGCCCAAACTGTGACCTTTGCGGATTTTCAGACTGACGCCGTCAACTGCTTTAACGTGATCCACAGTCCTTTTTAAAACCCCCTTCCGGATTGGAAACCAGACCTTCAAATTGTTTGTTGAAATGAAAGTGGCTGCGGATTCCGAGACCGGAACCGGAGTTCCACCAGGTTCTGATGCTAACAGTGTTTTTGTGTACGAATGCTGCGGCTGCAAAAATAGAGGCTCAGTCTTGTTTGTTTCAACTATCCTGCCTTGAGTCATGACTGCAACTCTGTCCGCATAATGACGGACAATACCAAGATCGTGCGTAATTAAAAGGATTGCCATCTTAAATTGCTCCTGTAACTGCCCGAGCAGTTTAAGAACTTGCGCTTGTACCGTCACATCGAGTGCGGTAGTCGGTTCATCCGCAATCAGCACATCGGGCGTGTTAGCCAAAGCCATGGCAATCATCACGCGCTGGCGTTGTCCTCCGCTTAATTCATGTGGAAATGCGCCAAGACGTTTTTTTGCGTTTTGGATTTCCACCATCTCCAGCAGTTCCAGGGTCCGCTCACGTGCCTGTTTTTGACTAAAACCCTGATGCACAAACAGGACTTCGTTAATTTGTTTTTCAATAGTGTGTAGAGGGTTCAGTGAACTCATCGGTTCCTGAAAAATCATGCCGATGCGGTTACCCCTTACACCACGAATTTTTGCTTCAGACAAGCGGAGCAATTTTTGACCTTCAAATTCAATATTTCCTTCAGGATGAGATGCAGAACTTGGTAACAAGCGCAGAATTGAATGTGCGGTGACAGATTTTCCGGAACCGCTTTCTCCCACCAATGCCAATGTTTCACCTCTGTTCAACTCAAATGAGGCATTACGGACCGCATGTGTCACACGATCGCCTTGAGTGAAATCAACTGACAGATTATCGACGGCAAGTAGGGGAGAAGACATGTGGAAATTTTTTTAGATTAAGATTTTTTTCCCTCTTTCGCGAGCTTGCTCTGCAGTGGTCGTACTTCGATCCACCTTGTATGGTACTTCAATACCTTTTTGAAAAGCAGGTCGCTCGGCTAATACATCCAGCCAGCGTTGTAAATGGGGAAGTTCCTCAATTTCCAATCCCGCCCATTGATAACCCCGAACCCAGGGCCAGGTTGCGATGTCAGCGATGGAAAGATCACCGGCAAGGTACTCATAATCTTTAAGTTGTGTGTTCAGCACAGAGTAAAGACGCATGGTTTCTTTCTGGTAGCGCTCAATTGCATATTCAATTTTTTCCGGTGCATAGCGATAAAATACATGTGCCTGTCCCTGCATCGGCCCTACTCCACCCATCTGAAACATCAGCCACTGCAGAACTATGGAACGGCCTTTGGGATCAGCAGGCATGAACTGTCCGGATTTTTCTGCAAGATAAATCAAAATTGCTCCTGACTCGAATACACTAAAATAACCATTATCACGGTCAACTATTGTCGGAATCCTGCCGTTTGGGTTGAGCTTGAGATACTCAGTTTTTTTTTGTTCTTTTTTTTCGAGTTCAACAGAGATGACATTGTAGGGCAGTTTTTGTTCTTCCAGCATTATTGAAACTTTGAATCCGTTTGGAGTAGGGGCTGTGTAAAAATCAATCATTCTTTCATTGTTTGAAAATAGGTTTTTGCTTTTTTAAATTCATCCGGAGTGTTTACATCCTGACAAATCCAGGGAGTTTCTTCAGGTGAGGAAAGACGAGCCATGCGCCATCCATCCCAAAGCAATAGTGGGCGTCGTTTTCCTTCAGCAAGCAGTTTTGCAGCCGGTTCCAGAACCGGACGCCGATAAAGAGCCAAAAGGGGATTTGTGATATTATCTTCTTCTGTGCAGACAAGGTCATACTCGTCGGTCATAATGTCACGCATAGTTTGCAGCCACTCTCCGGTCAAATACGGCAAATCACAAGTAAGCAGGAATACTTTGTCAATCTCTGAACTCAAAAGCGGGAGGGCATCAACAATGCCCTGCAGAGGGCCTCGTTTTTCTACAGAATCCCAGCCAACCCGGATCCAGTCTTGTAATTCCTTGGCAACGCGTGGGAGAATCTGCCCCGGTGCGCGCATCACAACTGTTTCAGCCACAATTGGACGCAAGACCAACAACAGTCGCTCAAGCATTGTCTGGCCTCCTATTTCAAGGCTCGCCTTATCCTGCCCCATGCGTGATGACAGTCCGCCGGCCAGCAGAATTGCTCCGTATTGTTTTTTCATCTTCACAAAAAATGCACTTTAAAAAGGGCAAAAAGATAATATAGTTCTATGGCACTGAGTCAATAGATAATAAACCACTGAGTTACTAAACCGATGCACAGAGTTTTAGTTGGAGTAACCGGTTCTAATGGATTTAGTGTGTTATTGGCAAAACCGGACTAATTGTCACCGGGATCAGTAATCAAGGTCAAGTCTTGAGAAGCTTTCTGCAAGCGTGGTACATGACGAGAAATCTCTTCCAGAGTCATTCTGGTGCTTGGGGCGTGAATTGACAAAGTAGCAAAAAAACGTTTTCGTCTGTTAAATATTGGTACTGCAACTGAAACCATTCCGTCGACAAATTCCTCGTTATCGGTTCCAACTTGGTCCTTCCGGATTTTTGCTAATGCTTTCTCCAGACTCTCCGTGTTTGTTAAGGTATTCACCGTTTTTTGTTCTAAATTTAAATTCTCAATTAATTTTGACATTTGTTCCTTGCGAAGCAGACTAAGAAAAAGTTTTCCGCTGGCAGTACAATGTAGAGGAACTTTTGTTCCGACCGAAGAAAGCTGCATCCGTAAAGGCCAGTGTGTTTCTATCCGATCTAAATATCTCATTTGACTGCCATCTGGAATTGTAATGTTACAAGTCTCTCCAATCTCCTCAGAGAGTTGCTTTAAAATAGCATGTCGATGGGTCCGAAAATTTTCATTGCTTATTATTCCCAAAGCTATTTTTCTCAGTCGATTTCCAGGCAAGTAGCGTTTTCCGTCAATTTCACGTTGTAAAAACATTTCATCTTCCAGTTTTCTACAAAGGCGGTGAATGGTAGCTTTGGGGAGATTTAATTTTTTGTTAATCTCAGTAGGTGTAACAGGTCGATCCGAATTTGCCACCTGTTCCAATATGGCAAGTACGCGTTGCATTGAAGAGCCGTTATCAATAAAATAATCAGCCATATTTTTCCCTTACACTAATTTTAAAAAGATTTACAAATTATCCTGACAATTTTTTTAGAATGAAACTCTGAGTCTTATTCTTAGTTAGTGTATTTGATAATGTGCGGATTCACAAATGCATAATAGAACCTTTTCTCAGTAGATACAGAAATTATAGTTATGTCGAGTGTTTCAGAGGAGAAGTCGTTTGATTCAAGGGAATTCTGTCTAAGGTGACTCTTTTTGAAACAATCTTCTGTGTAAGTATGGAACTGTAATTGGGAAAATAGTGTACAAGTGAGAATTAAGATTTTTTGAAAAAGAAAAATTTATGAATAATATTCTTGTTTATTATATTTAATTCTGTATTATTAATCGCCGGAAGCAATATTGGTTATCTACATTTTATATTCGACAAACCAAACGATTTGTGATAACCTGTTTTTCTTTGTGGTCTTAAACCTGGGAACCAGAGTTAGTTGGGCCATTTTATTAGTTGCACCTGATCATGGTGGTTGGGATGCGGATATATCTGGTTTAATCAAGCAAAAAGAGAGAGTATCATGCTTTACTTGAAGATTAAAAAAACACTGATGGGTGCGGGCCTTACCGCTGCATCCATCCTGCTGCTGACAGCAGCAAATACGGTCTGGGCTGGATGTCCGGCTTCGACCGTCGCGGATATGAAAGGCGTCAGCGCCGGTCAATTTCCGC
>DTUH01000180.1:3003-10332 GCA_012964265.1 Candidatus Lambdaproteobacteria bacterium | reverse complement strand
TTTCTTTTGGAGGGGATATAATTCTCCGGATGAAGTGCCAATGACTCGGACTTTTTCCGCATGTATTTCAAAAGCTTGTCCTTTGGCAGGAGACTCAACAACCTTGCCGGTGATACTGACCGATGTTCCTGTGGTCAGTCTGGAAATTTCTTCGTAGTTTTCCAAAACCTCATCGGCAACTGCTTGTATTCCGTTTTGATTTGAACCGTCGTAAAGCTGAATAAAGGAAATCCCTTTTGAGCCCCGTCGAGTGCGCACCCACCCATTAAGTGTAACTCTCTTATTTAGTTGTTTTTCATTGATTGAGGAAATCCGAAGACGCGGAGTCATTTTATTTGGTACAAGGTTGTGGTGTTAAGGTGCAGTCTAAGTGTCCGGCAAAAAACGATGGCATCTGTTTTATTATTGGCCGCGCAATTGTTTAGCAACTTCAATTTCAGAATTTTCTACTAATTCAGAAAGTTCATCCACAGAAATCATCATGCTTTTTCGGTCCGGCATAATTGCATAAAGATATTTCATGAATTCAGGAACCATTGATAAATATTTTTGATTACGCTCTAATTTTATTTGACGTACTAAAAATTGCTCGAGCTGCTCCTGAGACATATTACGCATTACATTTAAAAATGCAGTCGAACATTCTTCAAGTTCTTTACTAATATCAGTTGGATAAAAAAACTGTAGTTGTTTACGTGACGCTGCAAATCGTACAAAGACCAGCATTACCAGACAAACCACTAATCCGTCTATCCAGTGAATACCCCAAACTCCCATGAAACCCAGCAAAAAATAAACAGCGCCCGTAATTGAACCCAGCAATTGAAGGGTTAATCTGATTTTTTCAACTGAGAAATACTTGAAATTGTAGCGTTTTTCTTGAACGAAAAATGCCATCCCTTCTGTAAACTGCGGTGCAACAAGAACAATTTCCTCTGCGGAAGCGAGTTGGTTCTCCAACTCCATTTCAAGCTTTTTCCTTTTTTCAATTGCACGTTCATTGATCACCTCCTGTATCACAAAACGACGGGTGGAACGAAGCCGTTCACATAATGCTTCGATATGTGCATTAGGATTTTCTTCCCCTCCGGACATAGGATCTGGTTTAAACATCCCCCGTTCAGCAAGATATTCAATTACTTCGTCATACAACTCCTGCATGTCTGTAGGGATAGTGCTGGTGCCCGTTTCTTCTTCTTCTGCCTGTGACTCTGCCTCCAAGTCCATTTCAATATGGACTAAAAGTGAATAAAGATCAGAGGCGTTTGCATCGTTGGCAGGGTTAAGTTCGACCATGCGGATGAAAGTGTTTCCAATAATAACAGTATAACCGGAAAATCTTTTATCCTTATAATCTACATCAGGCTTCTCAAGACCATAAAAGCCCTTCAGAATTGTACTAATCATGATGCGCAGAAAGGTATCATAATCCTGGTTGTTAACACTTTGGGTAACGAGCCCATTCCAACTCAATGCTGCAAATTTGTCGACATTCGACCGGGAACCTTGCCACAACTCGGTAGCATCAACAAAATAGGAAACTTTCTCAGGAGTTCCTGTATTTTTCCAAATATAGGCTGAAGATTCAGCTGCGGCGATCTCGGGATCCATTTGCTTCTGAAAGATCACCATCACATCCCTGGAGATTTGTTCAGCAAAATTCTCCGGAACATCAACCGCTTCTATTTCCTGTGTTTCTACTTCTGCCATGATCAGTGCAATTTAGCTTTCAATTGTTATACTTGAACAGAAATTCGCCAGTCTCGACGCTGAAGAATTTCATCCTGAAACAGAGACCGAAATTCATCAAAGGCTAATGTTTGGCGATCTTTACTTCCGTAACGCTGCCATGTCACAGTTTGGTCTGCTTGTTCATTTTCTCCGACAATCAATAGATTCGGAATTTTCTCAATTGCGGCAGACCTGATTTTTTTGCTGAATGAATCGTTTGAATCGTCCAATTCGCTCCGCACAAAAGTGCCAAACAAGTTGTCATTCAAACGTTGTGCGTATTCATTGAATGCAGAGGCCACCGGTATTACCCGTACCTGCACCGGAGCCAGCCAGGTAGGAAAAGCGCCTCCGTAGTGTTCAATTAAAAAAGCGACAAATCGTTCATGTGTTCCCAGCGGCGCACGATGTATAATGATTGGTGTGTGCTCTTCATTATCACTTGCGATATAAGTCAAACCAAAGCGCTTACCCATTACTAAATCAAGTTGATTAGTTGACGCGGTTTCTTCACGTCCAACTACATTTGTCACTTGAAAATCAATTTTAGGTCCATAAAAAGCAGCTTCACCACGTACTGCTTCATAGGGAATTCCCACCTCATCCATGGCTTCGGTTACGAGCATTTCCGCTTTTTTCCAGAGTTCCGGTTCATCTAAAAACTTTCCTGTATCTTCCTCCGCCAGAGAAAGGCGCATCCAAAAATCGCTTAAACCAAAGAGTTTATAATATTCAGTGTGGAGATTCATGACTTTGATAAACTCTGCTTTTGCCTGTTCCGGCGAACAGTAAATATGGGCATCATTCATAGTCATGCTGCGAACTCTCAATAAACCGGCCAGCTCGCCTGACTGTTCATAGCGGTAACAAGTTCCATATTCAGCCAAACGCAAAGGTAAATCACGATAACTCCGCGGTTCTGCTTTATAAATCATGTGATGGTGCGGACAGTTCATTGGCTTGAGAAACAAGCGTTCACCATCCATTTCCATTGGCGGAAACATGCTGTCTTCGTAATATGGCAGGTGCCCGGAGGTATAATATAAATCCTCTCTCGTAATATGCGGTGTGGAAACCCGTTTGTAGCCCGCCAGAAATTCTGTTTCCTTAGCCAGTTTTTCCAACTCATCACGAATCACAGTTCCGTTTGGCAGCCATAACGGCAACCCTTTTCCAACATCTTCACTGATGGTAAAATAGTGATGTTTGCTGTTCAGTTTTCGGTGATCCCGTTCCATGGCCAACCGACGTTTTTCCCTGAACAGCTTGAGCTCGTCGACTGTCTCAAAAGCCAGTCCATAAACCCTTTGCATCATGTTGTTTTTCTCAGAGCCTTTCCAGTATGCTCCTGCCAGAGAATCGAGGGCAAAGCAATTTTTGGGAATGTCCCGTGTTGATTCCACATGCGGCCCTTCACATAAATCCCAAAAAGGACCATTACGATAGAGGCTGAGAGTTTCATTTTGTGCAGAGAGATCTTCGACCTGTTCAATTTTGTAGGACTGATTATCTTTGCTGAGCCTTTCCACCATTTGAGTCTGATCCAGTTCTTCACGCTCAAATACCTGTCCGGTTTTGATAATGTGACGCATTCGTTTTTCGAGAATCGGCAGGTCTTCCGGACACAACGGTTCAGCCAAATCAAAATCGTAATAAAATCCGGTATCTATCGGAGGTCCAAATCCAAGCTTTGCGTCGGGGCGGATTTCCAGCACCGCTTGCGCCAAAACATGTGCCAGAGAATGTCTGATTTTATAGAGATTTGAATTCGGGTCTATTTTTTTCATTCGTTATATAAATCTGTTGCCATTTTTGATTGAATGTTAAAAAGTCGAAATATCACACTTGTTTGACATATGCATTATTTCTGCAGAAGCTTAGTTATTTAGTCAAGCCGCAGGAGGTGAATCTACGGAATTTGTCCATGTGATATCCGGAACAATTATTTCTTGATCTTTGACAAAATTAGGATGTGCTTCCAAAGCAAACTCTAATGCTTCTTTGACATTTTTCAATGCTTTAATATCCAGTCCATTTTTAATTTCGTCCGGAACTTCCACTAAGTCCTTTTCATTTTCTTCCGGAATCAGGACTGTGTCAATGAGTCCTCTTTTGGCTGCAATAAGTTTTTCTTTCAAACCTCCAATTTCAGTCACGTGTCCCCGCAATGTTATTTCACCTGTCATTGCCACATTATTCTTGACGCAGATTTTGGTAAAGCTGCTGATAATTGCCATCATCAAAGGAAGTCCGGCGGAAGGTCCATCCTTGGGAGTTGCACCTTCAGGAAGATGAACATGCAAATCTGTTTTTGCAAAAATCTCAGAATCAATGCCTAAATAATCTGCGTTACTGCGAACATAAGAAAAGGCCGCTCTTGCGGATTCCTGCATCACATCTCCAAGTTTTCCGGTCAAAACAACTTTTCCTGAACCGGACATTAAACCCACTTCAATGAGCAGCATTTCTCCACCCATTGAGGTAACGCCCAATCCCATTGAGACACCAATCTGGTTTTTCTCTTCACGCTGATCGTGTTCAAATTGCGGAACTCCGAGCAATTCGTGCACCAGTTTTGGTGTCACTATTGTAGCTTTCTTGCCTTTGGTACGCACCAAACGGGTTACTATCTTGCGACATACTTTTCCAATTTCCCGTTCCAAATTACGAACACCTGCTTCCCGTGTATAACCTTGAGTGATTTCCTCAATCGCGGATTTTCGGAATCGCAGCTGCTTCTCATCCAAACCATGAAACTTGCGTTGACGCGGGGCTAGAAATTGAGTTGCTATGTGCTGTTTCTCCAACTCTGTGTAGCCTGACAAAGGAATCACCTCCATCCTGTCCAGCAGCGGTCCGGTAATATTTTGAGTAGTGTTTGCGGTACAGATAAACAGGACATCTGCCAAACTGTATTCGACATCCAGATAGTGATCGATGAAGGTATCGTTTTGCTCCGGATCAAGTACCTCCAGCATCGCTGCGGACGGATCGCTGATATTGCTTTGATACAACTTGTCAATTTCGTCTATCAACAAAACCGGATTATTGCTCTTGGCTTTTTTTATAGACTGAATAATTTTCCCCGGCATGGCGCCAATATAAGTGCGCCGATGTCCGCGGATTTCTGCTTCATCACGAACACCACCTAAACTGATGCGCACAAAATTTCGCCCCAAAGCGCGGGCCACCGATTTGGCCAGTGATGTTTTTCCAACTCCCGGAGGACCGGTCAGACAAAGAATGGGTCCTTTCAATTTTCCTTTGAGGGAGGCAACTGCAATATATTCAACGATTCGTTCTTTGATTTTCTCCAAACCGTAATGATCTTCATCAAGAATCTTCTCAGCCTGTTCAAGATCGAAATTATCTTCTGTCCTCACTTGCCACGGCATGGAGGTCAACCACTCCAAATAGTTGCGTACCACATTGGCTTCTGAAGACATAGGTGACATCATCCTTAATTTTTTCAATTCTTTTTTCGCTTCAATTTCAACCTCTTCCGGCATCTCCGCTTTTTTGATTTGATCCGCAATCTCATCCATTTCCGCTTTAGGGTCATCCATCTGCCCGAGTTCTTTTTGGATGTTGCGTAATTGATCTTGAAGAAAGTCCTCTTTCTTTGTATCACTGAATTGATCAGTTGCCTCTTTCTTCAACTTATCTTCAAGTTGGACTATTTTCATCTCATCTTTCAAAATCTCAAGCACCTGCAGCAGACGTGTTTCAGCATTCAAGGTTTCCAGCAGCTTCTGTTTTTGTTCGCGTGGAAGCTCCATCAATGAAATTACGCGGTCACTAACCAACAAGGCGTCCACTTCTTTCAAAGAGTCTAAAACATCTTTATTCAACTTAATTTTGCCCCGTTTAACATGATTGTTAAATAACTCTCGCACCGTTTCGGCCAACTCCTGCACTTTTTCCTGATCATACTCAATAGCACTTTCGTCCACTGGCTGAACTTGTACCAAATACTCTTTTTCAGCCAATTTGGTAGCAATCAGCTTTCCCCTCCGGCTACCCTCAAAGAGTGCTTTTACAGTACCATTTGGCAGACGCATCACCTGGATAACACGTCCCAGCACTCCAATTTCAAAAAGATCACTTTCCTGGGGATTTTCAACAGCAGAATCCCGCTGCGTAACTACAAAGATTCCGCGGTCTCCCGCAAGTGCGCGGTCCAAAGCATCCATCGAAGCTTGACGACCAACAAAAAATGGAACAGTAGCTCCTGGAAAAACAATCTCTTCCCGCATCGGCAGCAGAGGGACAATTACAGGTTTTAGTTTCACAGACATTTAAAGTTTCAGGTTTCAGGTTTCAGGTTTCAGCCGCTAAGAACGCTAAGGAACACTAAGGTTTTTCTCGGCGTTATTAGCGCTATTAGCGGCTAGAAATTTCGGTACTTCACTTTACTATATTTCGCTTCTCAGGATTTGGAAAAGAGAGTGTTAAATAGAAAAACCAAATTTCGGCCACAGCAAGCAGCAAAAGAAAGATCAAAAAATTATTGACATAGAGCGCACCCGCAACAGTTGCACCGACAAATTGACCGATAAATTGCGAAAAATTATAAACTCCCATCGCTGTACCTTTAGTTTCCGCAGTTGTGCTGCGGGTGACGAGGGAAGGAAAAATTGGTTCAAAAACATTGAAACCCATAAAAAAGAAAAAAAGAGCAACAACGAACCATAGGAGCCGATCCTGCTCCTGTCCGATACCCATGGATATGACTGAACAAAACAAGAGTATGATTCCAAACAGCATGACTTCCCGGAAACGATTTCGAACTTCCGCAAAGATTGCCGCCAGAATCATGGACACGGCGCCTGCAAGCATCATCGGTAAGTATATTTTCCACATCTCAGCACGTTCATAACCGTACTGGACTAAAATCATCGGTATCAGGAAAAATGTGGATGCGAGTCCTGCGCCACAAACAAAGCCACCCCAGCTTATTGTTCTCAAAGTTGGAACTTTCCAAACAGTTTTTGCCATGTTCCAAAAAGAGGTTTTTTGCGGAAGCAACGGACTTGATTCCGGATTTGGTACCGTTGTCAACACTAAAACCAAACTTATAGCCGACAGCACCACAATCATCAAAAACATTCCGTTCAGTCCCAGCCACTCACCAAAAAAAGGCGCTGAACCAAAAGCAAACGCAAAGGCAATGCCAACACTGGCGCCTAAGGCCGCATTCGCGCGAGTACGTACTTCAGGACGTGTTAAATCTGCGATCAATGCAAATACCGTTGAACTAATTGCTCCACTGCCTTGAAGAAAACGGCCAACAATCATCCAATGGATTGTATCCGCAAATGCCGCAAGAACATTGCCTGCCATGAACAATCCCAAACCGATCACAATCACACGTTTGCGCCCTACTCTGTCACTCCACATTCCAAAAGGCAGTTGAAGAAGCCCCTGCGTCAAACCATATGCACCAAACGCCACACCAATCAAAAAAGGGGTTGCTCCTTCCAAATCCATGGCAAGTACACTAAAAACCGGCAAAAGCAGAAAAATGCTGAACATCCGAAAAAAAAGGATCCCGCTCAGGCTGTAAATGCTCTTTTTTTCGTAGGCTGTAAAAATCCT
>DTUH01000180.1:0-2971 GCA_012964265.1 Candidatus Lambdaproteobacteria bacterium | reverse complement strand
CAAGTCTTTAATTTACTGTTCCAGTTCGTACCTCCTTTATTCCAGGTCAAACAAAAATTAAATACTGAAATTATGACAACGTCCTCCTTGAAACTCAAGCTTAAGCGAAAATATTTCAGACAAAGTTTTTTGTATATTGTCCATTCCATCACTCATCTTACAGAATTAAATTTTCCAGCAAATAATGGAAGTCCATGTTAAAAATAATTGCGGGAATAATACTATTTTATTAAAATATGAGAATTTAAACTTGATTCAAATCTTAACTTATCCTAAGTTTCACTGAACTTAATTTATGAAATTTTCACTTATGGCTCGGCCTTTTGAGATTTTATGCCGAAAACATTTTTTTGAACCAGTTCTTCGAGTTGGTGACATTGCGGTAGATGTTGTCCCCCCTGAAAAATAACTAAATTCCGGACAACTCCATATTCACAGCGAGCTTCCGGATTTCTTGAACAAAGAAAATGGCTGACGAAAATCCCACCACCGTCATTGTAAATATGCATGGTTTGCTGGGAGAACAAGAAGTAATTCAAATGGAATTTAAAGCAGAACTTCTTGTCGAGCAAGAGCAATTTGTTTTTGATAATGTGGCATATGAAATTGTCCGGATCATAAATGAGGATGTCGAGTATCCTGTTGTTTACGTCGTAATTCTCGACATACTAAGCCAGACTTGAACATTGACAATTGCCCCGGGTTTTTATCAAAAACATGCCTGTATTACTTCAAAAAATCCTCAAGAAAATAAAATCAGACAGCACAGTTGTTGAGTTACGGGGGCTTTCAGGATCCAGCAAAGCTCTTGTACTTTCCATGCTCAGTCCAAAATCCGAACAGCAGGAAGAGAAAGTAATTCCGCTGGTTGTAGTTTGCGAGTCATTTGATGTTGCGGAAGTTTTGCTCAACGACATTTACTATTTTCTTGGTACAAAGGGAGTTCATTTTTTTCCTTTCTGGGATGTGTTGCCCTACGATAATTTTTCTCCACACAAAGGTCTGGTCGCACAGCGTTTTCAAACACTTGACGCATTACTCAAGGAAAAAGTGCGGATTCTCATCACAACTCCAAACGGTTTGATGCAGCGTTTTCTACCTCGTAAGACTTTCCAAAAAAACACGATTTTGCTAACAAAAGATTTCGTCGGCAGTCCGGAGATTATCCAAAAACAATTGCTGGAGTCCGGATACAATCTGGTGGATGTCGTTGAAGATCAAGGAGAATTCAGTACGCATGGAATCATTCTTGACGTTTTCCCGCTCAATCGTGAAAAACCGGTTCGGATGAAGTTTTCGAAAAAGATGGAACTTTTGTCCCTCAAACCGTTTGACGTTCAAACTCAGCGCACCGCAGAAACGGAGTTGACTTCACTTGAAATCCTGCCTGGAAATGAAATTCTGTTTAATTTGGAAACAATAAGTTTTGCCCGCCAAACACTGCCTTCATTTCGGAAAGAATGTACTGCGGAAGTATTGAAACGCTTGAAGGAAAGTTTGCGGAAAAGTGAGAGTTTTCCCGGAATAGAATCGCTCTCTCCGCTTTTCTATCCAAAACTGGAAACTCTTTTTGATTACTTACCAACGGAGTATTTGCTGATTGTTGATGAAGAAAAAAATGTTGAGCAGTGTGCAGAGCATTTTTATCAGGAAGTCTTCATGGAGTACGAAATGAGTTGCCAACAAAATAAACTCACTCTCTCACCGGAATCATTATTTTTAACGCACAGAGAACTTGCTACACGTTTAAACAAATCCGCGAGAGTGATTTTAAACTCCAAAACACATATCGATAAAACAGAACGCGTTGTACATGAACTGAAGTTTGTCAACAACAAGTCATTGCGACAGGGATTTGAAAAAACAAAAGCAACATCTGCAGCCGGTCACATGGTGCAGCTGCTTCAGAACTGGCAAAAGTCCGGAATACCTGTTTTGCTGAGCGCAAAAAATCAAACACATGCCGATCATTTTCAGCAACTGCTGGAAGATTTAGGTGTGGAAAGTACTGTTGCGGGAGAGCAGCTGATTCCGAAAACTTGTCCGTGGCTGTCGTGGCTTGAGAATGGTTCGGTCGAAGGCTTGACAAAAACTATTCCGATCTTGAGCGGAAAAGTTTCCGCAGGTTTTCGGAAACTTGACGCAGAGGGTAAGACGCGTTTTATTTTGCTGACCGAAGAAGAAGTATTTGGTGAAAAAACACGAAGTCGACGCTTGCAGCGTACACAAGTTCATCAGGTTACAGGAAGTTTGGATGATTTACGTGATGGAGATTATGTGGTTCATTTGGATTACGGAATTGGGAGCTACCATGGATTGCATAAAATTTCTGCCGGCGGTTCAAACAACGAATTTATGCTGCTAATTTACGCACGTGAAGAGAAAGTATATGTGCCTGTAGGAAAATTCCATCTCGTTCAAAAATATATCAGTGCAGACGGAAACTCACCAAAACTGAGTAAACTTGGAGAAAAGTCATGGAAAAAAACCCGCAAAAAAGTAGCACGTGCTGTGGAGGATATTGCAGTAGAACTTGCCGAAATTTATGCAGAACGTAAGGCACGCAAAGGTTTCGCCTTTTCTGCAGACGATGCAGAAATGCAAAAATTTGAACTGCGCTTTGAATTTGAGGAAACTCCGGATCAATTGGAAGTCATCAGTTCGGTCAAGGCAGACATGGAATCGGAGATGCCGATGGACCGGCTGATATGCGGCGATGTTGGTTTTGGTAAAACTGAAATTGCCATGCGCGGCGCTTTCAAAGCTGTACAGCAGGAAAAACAAGTGGCGATTCTGGTACCGACCACAATTTTAGCTCAGCAGCATTTCCAAACATTCAACCAACGCTTTGAGGACACACCTTTTATCATCGAAGTTATCAGTCGTTTTCGTACTGACATAGAACAAAATAATATTCTCAAACGTCTCCATGAAGGAAAAATCGATATCATCATTGGAACACATCGCCTGC
>DTUH01000179.1 GCA_012964265.1 Candidatus Lambdaproteobacteria bacterium | reverse complement strand
ATTGCTGAAGTCGATAAATACGGAACTGTTTCTGGAGTAGGACTAGGTCAAACGACTGTCTTGCTCAAAGCTGTCATTGATGGAAAAGATTATTCCGGAAGCATTCCCGTCAAGGTTCGGAGTGCAGAGATTCGTGAAATAACTCTCAATCCTTACCTGATAATGCTGGCAAAGAATGATGAGAAAATTCTGGACCTCTATGCCTCGGATTTTCAGGGCAATCCAAAGAGTCTGCAACCGGAACATCTTCTGTTTGAAGTCTCCGACACAGATGTGCTTCGTGTGGTCAAGCAAGCTAATGGACAGCCTAAGCTGATTTCTAAAAGTCGCTCGGGGCATGCATTTGTAACAGTCACGTATCTTGGACTCAGTGGACAACCAGTTAAGGTCAATGTGGCTGACAATGTCCTGGTTGAACCCAATTCGAAAAGTGATCTTGGCCGCTACAGTTCAATCTTCGTCACATCTGATAACCATGTGCACGTTGCCTATTACAATGCCACAACAGGTGCTCTAAAGTACGCCTACTGGGACGAAAAAACTTGGCGCAACGAGACAGTTGTTCAGTCCGCTTACCTAAATGCAGGTCAGGATGCCCGAATCATAGTTGCTGGGAATGTTCCCTACATCTCATATTACGAAGCAAACAGCGGAAATCTCAAAATCATTGGCAGAGTCAGAGGGGTCTGGGCCGAATCTCCAATGGTTGAGACCTCCGGTCTGACAGGGCCTAAATCTGGTTTTGTCATAAAGGATGGGCTGCCGACAATTGTTTATGAATTTCGAGAATCATCTGGTGCATCTCCATCTATCCGCTTTGCTCAATTCTCTGAAGGGGAGTGGAGTTCAACAACAGTCACAACCTCTCACACTGCTGAAACAGGCATTGATCTTAAGATCAGTCGGGGCAAAATAGGCGTGGCTTTTCTGGATAGGGATGGTTATGCATCTTTTCTCGAATCAACAGATAACGGAGAAACCTGGAATAGTGCAGAGGGACTAAGCGTAAGAGTCGAAAAGCAAAGCCCCGCATCAGGCTCAGTAGCGCTTAATTACACATCGCTTGGCCAACCTCATCTCGCTTATTACGTGCCTGGTGGAGGAGTCCAATTCGCTAAACCTTCGCAAACAACCTTCGGAAAATCCTGGGGGTTTGCTGTCCTGGATAGTTCAACCTCTTTCGGCGGCGAATATCTGGATGCCGTTGTTGACTACGCTTCAAGAGACAGAATTTCCTTTTATGACGCAGTTAGCGGTGACCTCAAGCTGGTTAAATTCAATCAGAAACGCCAGTCCTTCGATCAAGCCTTCACTGCAGATGGAGGAGGAAAATATAACGACAGGGTTGGTGAATATTCTTCGATCGGAATCAACAGCTACGGTCAAACCGTAATCTGTTACTACAACCTTACGAAGGGTCGCTTGCAATTTTACATTGAGCCATACAACCCAAACTAAATGATCAAACCAAATCAGCACAACCGAAAGACTTAAATCAAAGAGGTTAAGATGGAAAATTACTGTAAATTATTTCTTTTCCCAATACTGATCTTTCAGATTCTCTTCGGTTGTGCTGAACCATCTGGTGGTTCCGGTGGCAGCACTTCTGGGAATTATAGTTCAACTTCTAATAATGATTCAAAAAATGATAATTCTACTGAAGATTCTTCGAAGAAGCCTCAAGCAATCAGTCAAGATATTAAAATATATCTTAATGAAAAATCACAGATAAGGTTAACAGTAAAAACAATCTACTATCAGAGTAAGAAATACATCATTACCCAAAATCCAAAAAATGGATATTTAAGTGGGACCGCTCCGTATCTTAAATACACACCACACTCTGGATTCGTCGGTAAAGACCAATTTCTTTTCAGGGTAACTCAGAGGACATGGTCATCTGAAGAAAGCAAATACGTTACACGAGAAAGCGATTCTGCAGTGATCAAGATCAATGTTGTTCCTCATGATACTGCCCCTGTAGCTCAGGCGCTAGCAAGTAGCCATTCGATAACCATCTCATGGCAGAAGATCCATGGGGCAACATCATACAAAATCTTCCGAGAAAATTCTTCAGGAGGAACCTTCCAGACTGTCTTGAAGGCAGGAATAACTGGCTCATCGTTTAAAGATTCTGGTCTTACCCCAACAACAAAATACCACTATCGTATCCATACTGGTGAACCAGAAA
Source organism: Candidatus Lambdaproteobacteria bacterium (assembly GCA_012964265.1). GTDB lineage: Bacteria > SAR324 > SAR324 > SAR324 > NAC60-12 > Arctic96AD-7. Next base: position 3 of record DTUH01000179.1, on the reverse strand, counting down.
GTG
>DTUH01000178.1:1154-2226 GCA_012964265.1 Candidatus Lambdaproteobacteria bacterium | reverse complement strand
TTTCAATTGGCACTTGCAATTGTGCCGTTTTTGCACTATTCAATCAAAGTAGTAAAAAGCAGAATCAACAGGTAGAAAAACTGTTATTTTCCGGTTCAGTTGGAATAAAACGGAATGTTCAAACTACTTCCCGGTATGTTAATACTTTGAATTATTTTGTCAAGAAATAATTTCAGGCTTCCTGCAAGGTCTGAATTGTAGTTCATCCCTCTAATCAGACAGCGCTGGAAGTTGGATCAGTTCAGCGTAAAGCATGCTGATATTGGATTAGCTAATATGCAAATATTATTTAATATAAAACCAAAATATTGGTTTCGCTTAAACGTTCTTCACGTTGATGAGGAGCCTCGAAATCCAGTTCCGGACCGGCGGGAACGATCCGGAAAGGATTGATTGTTTCGTGGCTGTAGTAGTAATGCTGTTTGATGTGTTCGAAATTCACAGTCTGCTTAATTCCGGACTGCTGATACAGATCCCGGGTGTATCCAAAGAGTTCCGGATAGTCACGAATCCTGCGCAAATTTGTTTTGAAGTGTGAATAGTAAACCGAGTCAAAGCGGATCAAGGTGGTGAACAGACGCCAGTCGGCTTCTGTGATCCGATTTCCAAGCAGGAAACGACGGTTACTCAGCCTTAATTCCAGCTCATCGAGACAAGCAAAAAGCTCCCTGAATGCGGCTTCATAAGCTTTTTGGGTCGTTGCAAATCCGCAGCGGTAAACACCGTTGTTCAGCGTTTCATAAATTTTCGCGTTAATTGAGTCAATTTCATCCCGCAGTTCTTCCGGATAATAATCCGTTTTTTTCGGAGTAAAATCCGCAAAGGCCGAATTGAACATTCGGATAATTTCCGAAGATTCGTTGCTGACAATAGTTTCCAGTTTCCGATCCCACAGCACCGGCACCGTCACTCTACCGCTGTAATCCGGAATCGCCTTGGTGTAAAATTGGTGCAGGCAGTTAAAGCCATACAGGGAGTTTCCGGTTTCACCCTTCCAGTCATCAAAAACCCAGCCCTTGTCGAGCATGTACGGATGAACAATGGAAACCGGAATAATGTCCTCCAATAATTT
>DTUH01000178.1:311-1144 GCA_012964265.1 Candidatus Lambdaproteobacteria bacterium | reverse complement strand
AGGTACGGTGCGCCCATGGACAGGCTAGTGAAACATAAAGATGATAACGATCGCTTTTTGCCGGAAAGCCGTCTTTACCACTCGGACCAGCTGAACCGCCAGCAGTAATCCAGTTACGGAACTGTGATTCTGTGCGGATGAACTCGCCATTGCTTTTCCTGGTGTCATACCACTGATCGTGCCAGCGGCCATCAATTAGCAACCCCATTATTTTCTCTGTTTTAACATTAATTTTCCTTTTGATCATTCAACTCGGAATAATCACTTTCAAACTTCTCTTGTATTCGTTTTAATTCTTCGATTGCCGCTCGTATGTTTGAACTATCTAAAACACTGACTTCAACGCGCTCGCCGACATGAGTGAGACTTTTTCGTCGTTCACGGTGTTTTGCCGATTTAAAATCTTTTAACTGGAAGATTTGAACAGGTCGAGCAAAACCTTTGGGTGTTATTTCATCAAAATGTTTGCTGTTAACGTGGCTCTTGATTAAGTCTTTGGTGTATTCATCAATTAAAATGCTATTGTGATCGGCCATTGTTTGTAAGCGTGCAGCCAAGTTTACCGGACTACCCAATACAGTATAGTCGAGTCGCAAATCAGAACCAAAATTACCAACAGTACAAAATCCTGTAGAGATGCCCATGCGAACTTTTATGCCGTCTATGACTCCAAGTTTTTTCCAGTGATTATTTAGTTCGCCAACTCTCTTTAACATTCTTATTGCCATTTCTGCGCATTTCAGGGCATCCTCTGTCTCCCCCTCAGATTCCGGATCACCAAAGAAAATCAGTACTGCATCACCAATAAATTTATCTATTGTTCCACCGCATTC
>DTUH01000178.1:0-268 GCA_012964265.1 Candidatus Lambdaproteobacteria bacterium | reverse complement strand
AAGACATTTCAGAAAGGTATGAGTTGATTACCGTTGCCAAGCGTTCCGGTTCCAATGTATCAGCCAGATCTGTGAACTTGACAATGTCTGACAGGAAGATCGTCAGGTTTTTCCTGGCATGTTTATGTACTCCTCCGTTTTCATTTTTAAAAATACTTTGGTAAATCTGCGGCGAAAGGTACTTTGCCAGTCTTTTGGCCAGGCTTTCCAATTGACGACTTTTCTCTTCAATTATCTCGTGGTCACGTATTTTCTCGTCCAGCAGATT
>DTUH01000177.1 GCA_012964265.1 Candidatus Lambdaproteobacteria bacterium | reverse complement strand
AATCCGGGCATGGCTATTTTATAATTATTTATGATTTATAAATTCAGAATTGCTGATTAATTAATTTTGAGAATTAACTTTTCAATTGCAAACCCTCCGGATCATAAGCAGCGTGATCCAGCACCGTCGCAACCACATCCCGGCCATTGGCCAGGCGAATTGTGAAATTGTTTCCTGCTTCAGACATGTCTTTACGTACCCAGGCCAGGCCAATTCCTCGTTTCATAGTTGGACTGAGGCGTGAACTGGTGACTCGTCCGGCAATTTTACCTTTTTCCAGAACGGCAACACCGTCATCCGGAATCGGAGCGTTTGGTTCCAGTTGATACGGAACAAGTTTGTTATCTATACCGCGTTCCTTAAAATGCTGCAAAAAGGCTTTGCCGACAAAATCCGCTTTGTCATCCTTAATTGCAAAGCCGACACCGGTTTCATAGGGACTGCTCAAGGCATCACTGTCGGTTCCCGGTATAAAGTGACCTTTTTCCAGACGTAAAATACGCTGCGTTTCTACACCAAAAGGCTTGAGGTCAAATGATTCTCCCTCGACCATCAAATGCTTCCACATGGATTCCCCATATTCTGCAGGAAAGTGAATTTCATAACCTAGTTCTCCGGTGAAACCAATTCTGAAAAATGAAACAGGCACACCTGCGATGCTTGCCAGACGGCAGCACATATACGGAAAGGCTTCGTTCGACATGTCAATTTCGACAAGTTTTTGTAAAAATTCTCGTGATGCAGCACCGGTTACATTGACTGCGGCATTGGCAAAACTAAGATTTTTTACCTGCACATCAAAATCTTCCACCAATAACCACCACTGAAATAGTGCATTGATGGCATCCTGGTTTCCGGTTGTGGTAGTAAGATAATATTTTCCTTGCTCAAGATGGAGTAACGCGTTCGGCCAATTTCAAATTTTCCATATTTACCAGGAAGCATAAATTGAAGAAAATCAATTGCATCCGGGCCGCTAATTTCTATTTTTCCCAGGGTACTCACATCAATCATTCCCAAGCCATTTCGGACAAATCCTACTTCTTCCTGCGGATTTGTGTAAGAATCAGGACGCTTCCACTGTCCTGCATCCAGAAACTTAACACCGTGATCCAGGTGACATTGATGAAACGGTGTACGACGGATGGGTGAAAGGTGCGGTGCGCGTCCGGCGAGAACTCCGAAGGATACACCGGAAAAAGGAGGTCTCATCGTTGTGGGAACGGCGTCGTCAGCAGAAAGTCCAGTGTCAATTGCGGCGAGTCTCGCTACGGCTTCATGACATGCTTTTCCCTGACAGGGCCCCATTCCCATGCTGGAGTAACGTTTGAGCGATTCAACCTGATCATAGCCCTCGTCGATGGAAGCCTGTGCTTCAGAGCGCGTAACATCCATGCACTTACATATGAAATGGTGCTTGCCACCGGATTCAATATCGGCAGGTAAAGCCATGATTATTTCTTCCGCGGTCCTTTCTGTTTCAGGAGCAGAGGCACTTTGCGCGGCAGCTTTTCCGGATTGTGTTCCTTCTGCATACAAACGTGAAAAACCTGCTGCACCGTGTACTTCTCCGGTGGAATACATTCCGGAAGGTAAATCAGTCACCCGCAAAATTTGGCGTTGTTGATCCCATTCAGGACGCTTACGTCCCATTGAAAGTAAATTCACCTGGGGTTTAAAACCCACGGCCATGACGAGTAAATCACAATCAAAAGACTTATGTGAATCGCCACCTGAAATTGGCCCTACATCTATTCGCAGAATTCGTTTTTTCCCGTAAGCTGCATGAACGGTCAAACCTTTGTAAACCGGAATAGCCAAATTCCGAACTTGTCCCTCAAATTCACCTGCACTTCCGGATTCTCGTCCATCGACTACGGCCAGAACTTTTGCTCCCGCGCCTTTGAGCAGCAACGCTGTATGAAAACCACCGTCGTGAGTCGTTACCACAACTGTATCTTCTCCCGGAAGAACAGCGTGACACATTATCAGCCTTTCCACTCCGCGGGCAGTTAAGATTCCGGGTCGATCGTTGTTTTCAAACACCAAATGACGATCGGTTGCTCCCGGAGCCAATACTACAGATTCTGCACGTATTTTAAACAAATCCGCATCACACTGAGCAGCTACCAGATTGTCTTCGTAAAGTCCGAAAACACAGGTGTTGACCATCACTTCCAGATTTGGATTCGCAGACAGTTCTTCAATTAATTTTTGTACTGCCTTATTTTCCGGAA
>DTUH01000176.1 GCA_012964265.1 Candidatus Lambdaproteobacteria bacterium | reverse complement strand
CAACATCAGCGGATCACACGATCCGGTGGCAAAAACATATTCCCTGACAGTTCGACAATCGTGTCCGGATACAGCAGGGCAAAAAGGATTTGGTGCTGAAGAAATTTTAAGTATCGGCGAAGAAAAACATCAATTGCCCATTGAAATTCAAGACAAACAATTTGACTCCGGACATTCCGGAAAAACTGGAAACTTGTTAAAAAAGCAGCCATTTCACATCCCTTTTGCGCTGGGATTACTTGCACCGGATGGTCACGCTCTTCCGTTAAAATTAGCAAACAGCCCGAGCGAAAAGTTTCCGGACACAGAAATCCTGGAACTCCGCAACGAAACCGAAACTTTTGTCTTCGAAGACGTACCTGTACCTCCTGTTCCATCACTGTTACGCGGATTTTCGGCACCGGTCAAGCTGCATTTTGATTACAGCAATGCTGAGCTTGCCTTTTTACTGTCCCATGACTCAGACGAATTCAATCGCTGGGAAGCCGGTCAACAACTGATGATCCGAATTTCGTTGGAGCAAATCCGGTGTTTTCAAAAAAAGGAACCTTTTAATTTACCCCCGGAATTGGAGATTGCTTTCCGGAGTTTACTGAGCCAAACTGAGGAGGGTGACCCCGCACTTTTGGCGCTCGCATTAAGTTTTCCAAATGAACCATATTTGGGTGAGTTCATGGACATCATTGATGTGGACGCGATTCATGAGGCACGTAAATTTCTGCGTACAGAACTGGCACAAAAACTTCAGCCTGAATTTGAAAAAGCTTATCTGGAATTTCAGCAGGAAGGTGCGTTCAAAATCGATCAGGAATCGATGGGGCGGCGTAGTTTGAAAAATGTCTGTCTCGGTTATTTAGCAGAATTGGGAAGCTTGGAATTCCGGCAATTGGCGCAAATACAATTCCGTAAAAATGCAAACATGACAGATGTTGCAGGTGCACTTGGTGTGCTGACTCATCAGGATTGTCCGGAACGTGAAACCGCTTTTAGTGAGTTTGAAAACAGATGGCGAAAAAATACGGTGGTGATGGACAAGTGGTTTGCACTGCAGGCAATTTCATGCCTGCCGAACACTCTGGAAAACGTGCAAAATTGACAAAACATCTCTCTTATGAAGAAAATAATCCCAATAAAATACGTGCGTTGATTGGTGCGTTTTCACGCTTTAATCAGCTTCGATTTCACGCCGCGGATGGTTTCGGTTATGATTTCCTGGCAGAACAGGTGCTGAGACTCGATCCGCTAAATCCACAGGCTGCGGCGCGGCTGGTGAGTGTTTTCAATAACTGGAAAAAATTTGATGAAACACATAAAACAAAAATGAACGATCAATTACAACGTATTGTTAAAACACCAAAACTTTCCGGAGACGTTTTTGAAATTGTTTCAAAAGCGTTGGGTTAAACTTCTTAACTGCTAACACAAGCTGGTTTATGGATCCAAAATTATATAAATTTGACACACTTAGTTTACATGGAGGGCAACGTCCGGATGCGGAAACAGGCGCACGTGCAGTGCCTATTTATCAGACGACCTCCTATGTTTTTCAGGACAGCGACCATGCGGCGGCACTGTTTAATCTGGAGCAGGCCGGACACATTTACAGCCGCATATCAAATCCAACAGTCGCCGTGCTTGAAGAACGCATTGCTGCCCTGGAAGGCGGAACCGGAGCCGTGGCTACCGCCTCCGGACAAAGCGCGTTGTTCCTGTCGTTGCTCACCTTACTAGATTCCGGGAGCCACATTGTTGCTTCGGCCTCGCTCTACGGCGGCAGCATCAACCTGCTCCGGCACACACTCCCGCGCTTCGGGATCACCACCACCTTCGTGCATCCTCGCGACCTCGACGGTTTCCGCAAGGCGCTGCGTCCGGAAACGCGGCTCGTCTTTGGCGAGGTGATTGGCAATCCCGGGCTAGAAATCCTTGACCTTAAAGCCGTATCGAGCATTGCCCACGAGGTTGAGGTGCCCCTGCTGATTGACGCGACCTTCAACACGCCTTACCTTTGCCGACCCTTCGAATGGGGCGTGGATTTGGTGATGCACTCCGTGACGAAGTGGATGGGCGGACACGGTGTTGCCATCGGCGGGATCGTGGTGGATAGCGGACTTTTTGACTGGGAAGCTAGCGGGAAGTTCCCCACGCTCACCGAACCCTATGCGGGCTACCACGGTATCAACTTCATGGAGGAATTCGGCGCGACCCACGCCTTTACGATGAGAGCGCGTTCGGAGGGAATGCGTGACTT
>DTUH01000175.1 GCA_012964265.1 Candidatus Lambdaproteobacteria bacterium | reverse complement strand
GAGTGTTCGGCTCCGGCTCTTTCCTGCTTGACCACGGTGGCCAGTTTGGCAAATCCGCCGCGTCCTTTTTTAGCAGGAAGGACGTAATGATCACCGGTAAGGATGATGCGAAGTGTTTCTGTTTCGTCTGCCATTGCCGCCATCGGCGCAAAAGCAATCAGACCTGTCAAGAGTCCGGCAATAATTATTTTCAGTCTCATTTCATTCCCTTCATTTTATTGATTAAGAAAAATTACACAGGATGTGGATCAATTACCAAACATGCGCGAAGTCGGCTCACCCCAGCGGGTGAGTCTTATTTTTGATGAAAAATAAATAATTTAATCTACAAAAACTTGAGAGTCTACCTTGCGTCGATGCAGTCTTTAGGCTACGATGTCGCATTGTAGAAACACAAAATATTTTTCAGCAAAAAAGATAGACCTAAATAGTTACTCCAATTTTTTATAAGTTACCACCCAAAAAATGTCTCAGTCTTCTTCCAGTAAAAAAAGTGTCAGAATTCTTCCGGAATCTTTAATCAATAAAATTGCCGCAGGCGAAGTTGTTGAGCGTCCTGCTTCGGTTGTAAAGGAACTTTTAGAGAACGCGATTGATGCCGGAGCAACCGATATTCAGGTCACAGTTAAAAACGGCGGAAAGGATTTGATTTCAATTCTCGATAATGGTTGCGGAATGAACGAAGCAGACGCTCAGCTTGCGGTGGAGAGACATGCAACGAGTAAAATTATTGATGAAGATGATTTGTTCCGTATTCAGACTTTAGGCTTTCGCGGTGAGGCGCTGGCTGCAATCGCGTCGGTTTCCCATTTTGAATTATTAACCTGTGATGATGAAAGTCAAGGGGCAACCAGAATTTTTATCAAAGGCGGCTACCTGGAGCAAGTCGGGAAAATTGGATTTCCGCAAGGAACAAGAATCACAGTTGAACGACTTTTTTACAATACACCGGCCCGTTTAAAATTTCTCAAAACTACTGCCACAGAACTTCAGCACATCCAGCAGCATCTGGTACAAAAGTCCCTCGCGCATCCGCACATTCATTTCCGTCTGACTCATAATCGACAGCTGCTGCTCAATCTGTCCGGTGGCCAGGAGTTGAATACACGCATCCGGCAACTTTTTGGTGAGGAGTTTAGGGATATTTTGATGACGGTACAACATAAGGAAACGTATTTGCGCTATTCCGGGTTTATCTCATTTCCTTCAAAACCACGCACGAGCCGGCGCTGGCAGTATATTTTTGTGAATGAGCGCAATGTTAAATCTCCGTCAATCAATCACGGAATTTATGATGGTTACGGAACTTTTTTGGGAAAAGGTCAGCATCCGGTTTTTTTTCTGAATTTGGTGATAGACCCTACTGAAATCGATGTCAATGTGCATCCGGCAAAGACTGAAATACGTTTCCGAAACAGTCAGTTGGTCCACACCATTTTAACAGATCAAATTTCAAGCGCATTAAAAGATGGGGCTAGCCGCCGGTTTTTTGGACGTGAACATGCACATTCAAACATGTCTCGTTCCGAATTATCCGGACAAATAGAGTTGCCGATGAACGATCCTTTACCGCTGGAAAGTCAGTTTTCCGGAATGACTTTTCCAGCAAGAAAAAAACATAGAACAGAAGCAAGAGATTTGCCTCCGCGCGCTTCGTTGAGAGCAGAAAAATTAGCAAAAAAGTCCGTGTTTTCATCAGAAATCCGGATTGAGGAAACCAGAAATAAATCTGCAAAAGTACAGGATTCCGCCTCAACAATAAAACAAGCTAACCAGGATTCCGTTTCTGGTAATCTTCCGGTGAATGAAATACGCAATCTTCGATTGCTTTTGCCTCTTCCGACAGTTCCGAAAAAAATCAGGGTGCTGGGTCAATTCCGAAGGACCTACATCATTGCTGAGAATGACGCAGGATTGGTTATGATCGAACAGCGAGCGCTGCATGAACGGTTGCTTTACGAAATTTATGCGGAGGCACTACAAATAAAAGATGTTCCGGTTCAGACTTTTCAAGCGTCACTTTTGATTGAGCTCTCACCACAGGAATCAGTTTTGCTCGAACAATCTTTGGAGCCATTGGCTGTTTCCGGATTTGCCGTCAGTCCTTTCGGAGGAAGTACATTTGCGGTGAATACGATTCCGGAAATATTGAGTGCAGATCAAGTGGAAAAAGTGATCAGGGAAATCCTTGATCACTTGGCTCTCTTTGGAAAACGCGGTCATGGCGAAGAAATTTTGCAGGACATTTGTCAGGTAGTTGTCGCGCATGGATCCATGCCTGCAGAGCAGGAACTGGCTCTGTCTGAAATGGAATGTTTGCTCGCGCAGTGGGAAGAACTGGGAAGTCCACTGACCTCCCTTCAAGACGTGCCGGTTTTGGTGGAATTTTCTGTTCAGGAACTGGAAAGACGCCTGAAACGCTGAAAGTCATCTTCATTTTTCTTCAGTTAAAAAGTTATATCGGAAATTGTATCCGGAGCAATCGATGAATGAGATGATTAATGAATTGACTTGATCCTGCTATGCTTTTGAATGGTAGAATATGAAGGTCTATAATTTCAAAAAATCATCATTAAATAAATAAAATGTCAGCAAAAGCACAGCATCACAGACTAATAATTTTAGGTTCCGGTCCCGCGGGATTGACTGCAGCAATCTACGCTGCGAGAGCTATTTTAAAACCTGTTGTCGTCTCAGGACGAGAGGCAGGCGGACAATTGATGATCACCACAGATGTGGAAAATTATCCGGGTTTTCCTGAAGGAATACAGGGTCCGGAAATGATGGATCTGCTCAAGGCACAGGCCGCACGATTTGGTACCGAATTTTACAGCGGCGATGTGGTTGATGTCGATTTGTCGCAGCGTCCATTTAAACTGTTTTTGGAAAACAAGGACTCCCTTACATGCGACTCGCTGATAATTTCAACAGGTGCTTCCGCACGTTGGCTGGGAATGGAATCTGAAAAAAAATACAGCGGTAAGGGCGTTTCCGCCTGCGCGACCTGTGATGGTTTTTTCTTCCGTGATCAGGATGTAGCCGTGGTTGGCGGAGGTGATACTGCCCTGGAAGAAGCTCTTTATTTGGCAAATATCTGTAAAAGTGTCACACTGATTCATCGACGTGATGAATTCCGGGGTAGTAAAATTATGCAGATACGTGCTGTTGATAACAAAAAAATCTCAATTTTTTGGGATTCTGTTGTGGAAGAAGTTATGGGTAATCCTACGGACGGAATGACGTCACTCAAAGTGAGAAACGTTAAAACTGAAAAGGTTACAGAGCATCCTCTCACAGGATTGTTCGTTGCGATTGGACACACACCAAATACGGGTTTGTTCAAGGACAAGTTGGATTTGAACGAAAACGGTTATGTGCAAGTTACACTGGGGTCAACATATACCTCGGTCGAAGGGGTTTTTGCTTCAGGTGATGTTCAGGACCATGTTTATCGTCAAGCTGTGACTGCGGCAGGCACCGGATGTATGGCGGCAATTGACGCAGAACATTGGCTGGCTGAACAAACCGGCTAAACATTTTTTACCGCTGCGGGGAAACTCATACAAACCGGCCCGCGGTGGATTACATTAAAAAACAAATGAAAAAATTAACAAAACATGAACAACAAAATTTTACTCGCAATCATTGCGGCTCAAACAACTGCGATGCTGGGACTGCTCTATTTTCTCTGGGAACAAAAATCGAATGAATTTATTGTTAATGAAAACACCGTCCTTTTTTTAGCAGCATTTTCTGTTGTGGCATTGGTGCTTGGTTTAGCTCTTCAAACCAAAAAATCCAATGCTTATGAAGAAGGTGTTCGGCGTGATGGGACTGTCAAATGGTTTAACCCAAACAAGGGTTTTGGTTTTATAGCACAGGACATGGGGGATGACCTTTTTGTCCATCAATCAGAAATAAGGCAGGCCGGATTTCGTTATCTCAACCTTGGAGATCGAGTTGAGTTTGAAGTCGGTTCAGGCAAAAAAGGCCCCGTTGCACTCAAAGTGATCCGGACTAAACCCGCAGACCCGGAGAATATTCCCAATCTTTACGATGACCCTGAAGAATCTCCGCTTAATCAAGTCACCGAAACACAATTAAATTAAAAATGAAAAAAGAAAAACTCGTTTTAGCATATTCAGGTGGTCTGGATACTTCAGTTCTGGTACATTGGCTCGATCAACAGGGATATGAAGTTATCGCGCTATGTCTTGATTTAGGTCAGAAAGTTGAAGATATTGAAGCCATTCTCGAAAAAGGGGAAAAAGCCGGTGCAGCAAAAGTCCTGATAGAAAATGTTGAAGAAGAATTTGTACAGGATTATGTGCTGCCGTCCATTCATTGGAATGCGCTTTATGAAGGAACTTATTTGCTGGGAACTTCTTTAGCGCGACCTTTGATTTCCAGGAAACAGATTGAAGTCGCAGAGCGGGAAGGCGCAGTTGCAGTGGCTCATGGCGCCACAGGCAAAGGGAATGACCAGGTTCGTTTTGAGTTAAGTTATTATGCGCTTAAACCGGATATACGTGTTGTGGCTCCCTGGAAAATTCCGGAATTTTACCAAAAATATCCGGGACGCACTGAGTTGCTGGCCTATGCGGAAAAGTATGATATTCCGGTAAAAGCGTCTAAAGAACAACCCTGGAGTTCGGATGAAAACTTGATGCACATTAGTTTTGAATCTGGTATGTTGGAAGATCCATGGCAGGCGCCGTTGCCGGAAATGTTTGAATTATCAAAGTCACCGCAAAATGCAGCGGATGAGCCGCAAGATGTCCTGATTGAATTTGAAAAAGGCAGTCCGGTTGCGATTGACGGCCGGAAGTATTCTCCTGCAAAACTGCTTACGCACCTCAATGAACTGGGCGGGCAACATGGAATCGGCCGGATCGATATGGTGGAATCCCGTTTTGTCGGCATGAAAAACAGGGGAGTTTATGAAACGCCAGGAGGGACGATTTTACACATTGCCCATCGCGCGATGGAGTCAATCACTTTAAACCGCGGCGTGATCAATCTCAAAGATTCCCTGATGCCGCGCTTTGCGCAATTGACATACGATGGTTTTTGGTTTTCACCTGAAATGGAAATATTACTCGATATGGTTCGGAAAACACAAGAACCGGTAAACGGCACAGTTCGCCTGGAACTTTACAAGGGTAACTGCATGGTTACTGGGCGCAAATCGCCAAACAGTCTTTATGATGAAGACATGGCGACAATGGAGGCTGACCATGGAGCTTATGATCCAAGAGACGCCATTGGTTTTATAAAACTGCATGCGCTGCCTTTACGTATTCAAGCAGGTTTAAAAGCAAAATCTAAATAACAGGACCTGGCTTCTATCTACATAAATTTCTTTACCATTAAGAAAAATGAAGTTGCAAAAATTGTATCCTCTGCTTACTGGTGTATTATTTATTGCCACCTGTGTTCTGCTTTATCTCCAGTATTTTTCTGTACCCAAAATATCTCCAATTACGCAAACTGCTGAAATTGAGGTGGAAGTTGTGTCTGTTCCCCAAGAAAATTCTGCAGAAAAACCGCAAATTTCGCAAGAAGAAATCCAACGCTTGCTTGATCTTGAAAATGAGCAAAAAGAACTAATTTTGCTCTTTGAGAGAGTTTCTGCAGATCTGAAAGACGCAAGTAATTCCAAACAGATTTTGGCTCAACTCACGTTGGGCCGCTTCACTTTACGTGATTTTGGAAAGCGATTTTTGAACTACAAGCTATTCCGTAAATCAGGTGGTTTTTTGCGTTATATGCGTCAAAAAACAAAAGCCTATTTGAGCGATGGGCAACTTGGTGTTAATCCATCCGGAATCAAGAAAAAAGACCTGGCAAAGTTCCGCAAGGAAATCACCGGCTGGCTCATGTTACGCAGCAACGAAGAAATTGAAGCAGTAGCAAGGTTTTTGAGTTTTTTCTTTGCAGAAACGCTTTACGATATTCCTATGACTATGCTCTCCTCCAGGATGACTCCTGAACTGGAGGAGATAAATTTTGGTACACCGGTGCTTCTGGAAAATGTTCTGACAACTCCAAGCAGAGATGGAAATGGAGAAATGAATGAAAAAAAGCCGACAATTGTTTCAAAATATTCGATGGCACAACAGTTCTTTTTTCGCAGGGGACCTAAAATTTCTGAAAAGGCCGTTGTCTTTTTAAAAGCTTACCTCAGTTACACCGATCTTTAGTCTCTTAACGGCTGTTAGAGAAGAGCACAGTTTTCTTAGCTCACTTCAACGTCGGAAGATTAAAAGATTAAAACTTGTTCTAAATCCCAAAATCTCTGCAAAAAAACAAATTAACGTTCTCCGTTGTGATGATGTTCTGCAGGCATCGCTTTTATAAACGGGGAGAGTGAGAATCTCGCTACAATTGCCACCAGATAAAAAATGTCCGGACTACCCAAAACTGCTGATGTTGTGATTCTCGGCGGTGGGGTTATGGGTGCCAGTACGGCTTACCATTTGGCGATCCGCGGAATCAAAAATATATTGCTGCTTGAGCGGGCGCCTTTTTTCGGTACAGGAGCAACCGGACGTTGCGCCGGTGGCATTCGTCACCAGTTCAAGACTGAAGTCAACATCCGGCTTTCCAAAAAAAGCCTTTCCATGATTGATGCTCTTGAGGAAGAAACCGGTCACTCTGCGCATGTGCGGAAATGCGGTTATTTGTTTGTGTTGACTGCTGAAAAAGACGTTTCTGTGTTCCAAAAAACACTTGAACTCCAGCACTCACTTGGAGTAAAAACTGAATGGCTTTCCGGAGACGAAGTACGCCGACTGGCCGCACCTTGTGTTTTTCCGGATGCACTCGCGGGTACTTTTAATACGGAGGATGGACTAGCGGATCCTAACAGTATTGTGATGGCCTACATCAACACGGCCCGACGTTACGGAGCCGTTTGCCTTACCGACTGTTCCGCAATCGGCATTGAACTGGAAAAAAACCACGTCCGGAAAGTTTGCACCTCTCTCGGAACTGTTGCAACCGAAACGGTTGTCAATGCCTGCGGTCCGTGGAGCGCTTTTCTGGGAAATGAAATTGGTCTCAAAATTCCTGTCTATCCGCTGCGCCGCCAGTGGTTTGTAACAGAAACAATTCCGGAACTTACTTCCGAATTTCCATTTGTGATTGATTTTGCGCAGAGTCTCTATTTTCACCGCGAAGGTTCCGGGCTGCTCAGCGGAATGTCGAACCGCAATGAGAAAATTGGTGAGGATCAAAGCATCGATCCGAAGTGGGAAATGCAGCACATTGAAGCAGCAGTTAAACGTATGCCTTTACTGGAAAACTCCGGAATTAAGGCAAGGCAGGCCGGACTTTATGAATTGACTCCGGATGCGCACCCTATCATCGGTTCCACGCCGGTTGAAGGATTTCATTTGCTGACAGGATTTTCCGGACATGGATTCATGCAGGGTCCTATTTGCGGAAAACTGATGGCCGAAATTTTCATTGACGGAGAAGCAACCACTGTTGATATCAGCATGTTGGATTATGACCGCTTCGCTGAAAAGCGTTTGATTCCGGAATACAATGTTGTTTGACTAGTTTCCGGATTGCGCCCCTTCTCTTTTTGCCGTATGCTGAAATGATTAATTATTGTCTCTTTTTAAAAAATCTCCCTAAACACCTTTTTTGAGAAACACTATGCTTGCTGAAAATATTGTTGCAAAAATTTTTGATTCCGGACTCCAACAGGGTGCAGACTTTACTGAGGTGTTTGTAGAGGACTCGGTTTCTTCTTCAATCAATTTGCTGGATCAGAAAATAGACGAAATTAATTCATCAAATTCATTCGGAATCGGCATACGGCTGCTTTATGGAAACGAAGCTTATTACGGTTACAGCAGTGATCCTGATGAAGCAAATCTGTTGAAACTGACGAAAAATTTGGGACAGTCCCGTAAAGCAGTTCCGAGCGGCGGAGTTCAGCCGTTCGAACAGCAGGCTGTGCAGGACATTCATCATGTAGCCATTAATCCGGAAACGGTGAGTAAGTCTGAACGTGTTGATCTGCTCCGTAAACTTGACGAGCTTACGCGGCGTCATGGAACCGCAGTCAGCCAGGTGAATGCAAATATGGCGGAGAAAAAACGTACGGTACTGATCGCAAACAGCGAAGGTTTGTGGACAGAGGATGCACGAAGCTATTCCAGGATGCGCCTGTCTGCGGTTGCCGAAAAAGGTGACGGGCCTCAAACCGCATCTGAAAGTCCAGGAGTTTTGGGTGGTTATGAATTTTTCCAGAATCTGGATTTGGACGAGTTGGCAGAAAATGCGGCACAGTCTGCGTTGCGCATGGCAAGCGCGGGATATATCGATGGTGGTACAATGCCGGTGATATTGGGTAACGGATTCGGCGGAGTGATTTTTCATGAAGCATGCGGACATCCTTTGGAAACAGAAGCGATCCGTAAAAATGCTTCACCATTTTGTGACAAAATAGGTGAGCACGTCGGCCGGTCGATTCTTAATGCGATTGACGATGGAACCATTGCCAACAAATGGGGTTCTTGTAATGTGGATGACGAAGGAACACCGACGCAAAAAACAGTGCTGATTGAAAACGGTATTCTCAAAAATTACCTCAGTGACCGAATAGGCGCGTGTCAAGTCGGTATTCCCAGGAGTGGTTCCGCAAGGCGCGAATCCTACAAGTTTGCTCCCGTTTCACGCATGCGTAATACCTATATTGCTCCTGGACAGGACAGTTTTGAAGAAATGCTGCGCTCAATTAAATTTGGTTTATACGCAAAAAAAATGGGTGGCGGTTCGGTCAATCCAGGGACAGGTGAATTTAATTTTGCAGTTCAGGAAGGTTATGCCATCCGTAATGGAAAAATAGCTGAGCCCGTACGAGGCGCAACTCTCATCGGCAAAGGTTTTGATGTCTTGTCGCAAATATCGATGATTGCCGATGATCTGGAATTAGCCGCCGGAATGTGCGGAGCGGCCAGCGGCTGGGTACCAACAACTGTTGGACAACCTACTCTGAAAATTGACTCGATTCTTGTCGGCGGACGCTAATTCAGAATTTTTTTAAATTCATTGATCAACCGACAGTTAAGAAACATTAAATGATATTTTTCGATCAATCCGTGGAAACTATGCCACGTAAGGCACTGGAGTCACTGCAAATTGAAAAATTGCGTTCAATGTTGAAAAAAATTTATGGGCGCAATCGTTTTTATACGGACAAGTTTGATACAGCGGGAATTCATCCGGAATCCATTCGGACGCTTGATGCTTTGGCGAGTTTGCCTCTGACTACCAAAGCGGAATTGGTGCAGGCACAAAGTGATGCTTCGCCTTTCGGAACGAATACCACTTTCTCTGAATCAGACTATTCCCGATTTCATCAAACTTCCGGAACCACTGGAACACCGTTGCGCGTTTTGGACACACCGGAAAGTTGGGATTGGTGGGGACATTGCTGGGGCTATGTTTTGGCGGGAGCCGGATTGACTGAAAATGATCGTTTGTTTGTGCCGTTTTCTTTTGGACCATTCATCGGATTTTGGGCTGCTGTCGAAGGCGCAAAAAAGATTAAAGCCCTGATGATTCCGGGCGGAGGGCGAGACTCATTGCAGCGGTTGCATTTGATGAGGGAACTTGGAGCAACTGCCATCTGCTGTACTCCGACTTATGCTTTGCGTTTGGCGGAGGTGGCACAGGAATCCGGATTTGATTTAAGCGTTATTCCCTTGCAAAAGCTGATTCACGCCGGAGAGCCGGGTGCAAATGTACCCTCCACCAAAGCACGCATCGAGTCTATTTGGAACGCAAAATGTTTCGATCACGCCGGTGCTTCGGAAATTGGAGCGCACAGTTTTGAATGCGAAATTCAACCGAACGGAACGCATGTCAACGAAAGCGAATTTATTGTAGAAGTGCTTGATCCGCAAACTCTGGAACCGGTTCCGGAGGGAGAACAAGGTGAGTTGATCATTACAAATTTAGGCCGCATCGGCTATCCTGCAATCCGTTACCGTTCCGGAGATTTGGTGCGCCTGAATCCTGAACCTTGCCCATGTGGACGAACCTTCGCCCGTTTCGAAGGCGGTGTTTTGGGACGTGCGGATGACATGGTGGTGGTACGCGGGATCAATGTTTTTCCGAGTGCGGTTGAAAATTTGATACGTCAATGTGAGTCAGTTGTAGAATTCCGTATCACGGTTTCAACTAAACGCGAAATGGCGCATTTGGCAATCGAATTGGAACTCAGTAAAAACGCGAATCCGGACAGCGAGCCCGACAACGCCAGAAAGGCTGTGTGTCAAGCAATACAGCACGAATTGAGTTTACGCCCGGAAATAATGGTTGTACCTTCCGGAACTCTTCCACGCTTTGAAATGAAGGCCAAACGCTTTCATGTGAAAAAATAGCAGGACAAAAATGAAACAACTCATAACCCTCACAGTCAACGGCGAATCCCACGAAGTTTGGACTTCAACGCACAAAACCCTGCTTGAAGTATTGCGTGAAGATTTGCAGCTTACTGGAACCAAACACGGTTGCGAACTGGGCGAGTGCGGAACGTGCTCCGTACTGATTGACGGAGAACCGATACTTTCCTGTCTCGTTTTGCCGGTTGAAGTGCAGAAACGTGATATTCAAACAATTGAAGGTTTAGCAAAAAATGGGGTTCCGCATCCACTGCAAACCGCTTTTGCA
>DTUH01000174.1:7567-10708 GCA_012964265.1 Candidatus Lambdaproteobacteria bacterium | reverse complement strand
CATATAAGTTTGTATGTAAGTTTGTTGCGCAATTGTTTTGATGTTTTTTCAGTATGAAAATTTCGTTTTGCGTGACATACTGTCTTTGCGCAATGGTGCTGCAAAGATCTTTTAACTCTCATAGGAGAATAAAATGAAAGTACTGAATAAAATGATTTTGGGCGCATTGTCGGCGACAATGGCCTTAAGTCTAGTTTCCACTGCGGCTAGTGCGGGTCAATGCACAAACGAGAGATGGAATAAAGTGATGAAACGCGGTAAAATTGTCATCGGGGTTAAAGCCGATTACAAACCTTGGGGTTACCGCAATACCTCCGGTGGACTGGTGGGAATGGAAATTGACATGGCCAAGGATGTTGCTGCCGCAATGGGTGTTAAACTGGAACTGGTTCCGGTTCAGTCCTCAAACCGCATGCAGTTCCTGGAGCAGGGCAAAACTGACATGATGATAGCAACTATGTCGGATCGTGTGGATCGCCGCAAAATTGTCGGCATCACTCAACCGAACTATTACACTTCGGGAACAAATATTATGTCTCCGAAAGCCTTGGGCTTGACATCGTGGGAAGATTTACGCGGAAAGCCGGTATGCGGCAAGCAAGGGGCATTCTATAACAAAATTGTCGCCGATCGTTACGGGGCGAAAATAACTGCCTTCACCGGAAACGCGGAAGCCAAACAAGCTCTGCGAGATAAAAAGTGCATCGCCTGGGTCTATGACGATTCCTCAATTATGTCAGACCTTTCTTCAGGGAATTGGGATGACTTTGAAATGCCTTTAGCTTCCGAAGATGATAACCCCTGGGGACTCGCAGTTCCTTTGGAAGAGCTAAGTTGTGTTTTTGGCAACTTCATGACCGGAATGACATACAACTGGCATCAGTCCGGACGACTGGTCGAACTGGAAAAAAAGCACGGCATTCAGGCGACCAATTATCTTGTCATTCAAAAATACCGTCATAAAGACTGGTTGGAAGGCAAATAATTCAAAACTGTAAAGCGGTTGAGACGCAGAAAAATCTTTGCCGGTTTTATTCTTCCCGGCGACCGGACTTGAGCTAAAAAAGTTCCGGTCGCTTCCAAATTCTCCCCTAATAATTTGCGTCATGCCGGAATCCATCAGTCATTTTTTTTTGGAACTTTACAAAAGCGATCCCAAATGGAACTTCATTTTTTTCTATGATCCGGTACAGGCGGATCGTGTCATTGAAGGTTTTTGGATGACCGTTGAACTGGCGGTGATTTGTGTGCTGGTGAGTGTTATCATCGGCGTTGTCGGTGCGTGGATGCAAAACCAACCCAACCGTTTTCTACGACTTCTGGTTCAGGGCTACATTCAATTTTTCCGCAACACTCCTCCGTTAATACAGTTGTTGTTTTTCTACTTCGCATTGGGGCAATTCACACCAACTTATTCTCCGGACGGTTGGCTGGAAATTCCGATAATCTCCAATGTCGGTTGGGCGATTATTTCGCTGTCATTTTTTGCCGGAGCGTTCAATGTGGAAATTTTCCGTTCCGGAATCGAGGCCGTTCCGGAATCCACCAAAGAAGCTGCAGAAGCCTTGGGTTTCAGTCATTTACAAACTTACCGCTACATTGTCTTGCCCTTAGCCTTTCGGGTCAGTTTGCCTTCTCTGAACAATAATTTGGTGAACCTCGTCAAAACCACCACGCAAGCAATGGCAATCGCTGTTCCGGAACTTTTGTATCAAATGGTGAGTATTTACAACGACTATTCGACGGCGATGAATGCGTCCATGCTTTTGCTATTTATCGTTTATATCGGCTTGGTTGCAGTTTTGGTTTTCGGGATGTACCGTTGGGAGCAGGCCATCCGAATTCCGGGTTATGGCGGTTAAATGGTCACTTTACCAAAGCAAAGCCAAATCGTCATCATCGGCGGCGGCATCATGGGGTGTAGCACGGCTTATCACCTTGTGAAAAATGGTTGCCGCGATGTTATCTTGCTCGAAAGGGCAAAATTGACAAGTGGCACAACTTGGCATTCTGCGGCACAAGTTCGGCAACTTCGTTCCACCGAAAGCCTCACCAGACTTGTGCAAAATAGTGTTGAATTGTATTCCTCACTTGAAGCGGAAACCGGGCAGGCTACAGGATGGAAACAGACCGGAAGTTTAAGCATTGCTACCAACCCGGATCGTCTCACACACATTCGCCGGCAAGCCTCGCTCTCACAGGCTTTTGGGATTGGTGCAGAGGAAATTTCAGTTATTAGTGCCGCAGAAAAATGGCCGTTGATGCGTTCCGACGATCTGACCGGCGCAGTTATTTCGCCCTCTGACGGACGGGTCAGTCCGAGCGATATTTGCGCCGCACTTATTAAAGGGGCAAAATCTCAAGGTCTTCGCGTTTTCGAGGATAGACCTGTTACCGGAATTCGCACCGAAAATGGACGAGTTGCCGCCGTCCGGACGGCAGAAGGAGAAATTGCTTGCGAAACGGTAGTCAACTGTGCCGGAATTTGGGGACGCAAAGTTTCAGCAATGGTCGGAGTCGCCGCACCGCTTCAAGCTTGCGAGCATTTTTATTTGCTCACCGAACTGATGGATTCGGTTACTGCACCGCTCCCCACTCTCAGCGACCACGACGGGCATCTCTATCTCCGGGATGAAGGCGGCGGCTTATTGATTGGCTGTTTTGAGCCGCAAGGAAAAGCCTTAGACATTGAACAACTTCCGGAAGATTTTGCTTTCGATTTGCTTCCGGAAGATTGGGAACACATTGAGCCGATTCTCGCAAACGCTATGCACCGCATTCCGGAATTGGAGCAAACCGGCGTAAAAATGTTACTCAACGGCCCGGAAAGTTTTACACCGGATGACCGCTTTTTGTTAGGAGAATCTCCGGAACTGCGGGGGTTCTTTCTTGGTTGCGGAATGTGTTCTGTCGGCATCGCCACCGGTGGCGGAGCCGGACGCGCACTTGCTGAATGGATTATAGACGGCGAACCATCGATGGATCTTTGGCCGGTTGATATTCGGCGTTTTGTGCCGGCGCAAAACAGTTTGCGGACACTGCGTGAACGCTCTCCGGAAACACTTGCACTGCATTACGCCGTCAGTTTTCCCGGACGACAACATCAAACCGCGCGTAACTTACGACTCAGCCCTTTGCATT
>DTUH01000174.1:0-7557 GCA_012964265.1 Candidatus Lambdaproteobacteria bacterium | reverse complement strand
CGAGTTTGCTGCACGGATGGGGTGGGAACGGCCTCGTTGGTTTAATCCGGAAAAGAAACCGACTGCGCCGGAGTTAAGTTTTGAGAAACCGGGCTGGGATGTTCTTCATGCAGAAGAACATCGAGCGGCCAGAGAAGCGGTAGTTTTGTTTGACCAATCGACTTTTGGGAAATTGCTTGTGCAGGGGCGCGACGCGGAAACCGCATTGCAAAGATTGTGTGCAAATGACATTTCTAAAGCAGACCGTCGCGTCGTTTATACAGCCATGCTCAACCGGCGTGGCGGTTACGAAAGTGATTTAACTTTGATGCGTTTGGATGTGGAGATTTTTTTGCTCATTACTGGAACTGGACAACCGGTGCGGGATAGAGATTGGATTCGTAAAAACCTAAATCCGGACGAGTTTGTAACAGTTACCGACATGACCGGAGCTTTTGCCGTTATCAGCATTGCCGGGCCAAACTCACGGGAGTTGTTGAACCGTGTCAGTTCAGACGATTTCTCAAACTCCGGATTTCCGTATTATACACACCGCACCGTTGATGTCGGCCCGGCAATGGTGCGCGCCGCTCGTTTGTCTTATGTCGGCGAGTTGGGCTGGGAATTGTATATTCCGAGCGAATCCGCAATTCCGGTTTTTGATGCACTCCGCAAAGCGGGGGGTGATCTTGGTTTGAAACTTGCCGGAATCGAGGCTCTCAGTTCCTTACGCATCGAAAAGGGATATTTTGCTTGGGGGCATGAAATCGGGCCAGACGATACACCATTGCAAGCCGGACTTGAGTTTGCGGTAAAATTCAATAAACCGCATTCGTTTATCGGCAAGGAAGCACTTCTTCAGCAAAAAAAAGAAGGCATATCTCGTCGCTTGGCGATGCTCACCGTTACCGATTCCGAAGCATTTCCGCACGGCGGAGAACCGATTTGGTGGAATAACAAGTTAGTCGGTCGTACCACTTCCGGAACTTTTGGACATACACTTGGTTGTGCCGTGATGATGGGTTATATCAGTTGTGTTGAAACGAAACTTGACACAATGCTCAACACAGAAAATTTTGAAGTTGAAATTGCTTGCCGTCGTTTTCCGGCTGATGTTTCACTCGATGCGCCTTACGATCCAAAAGGTTTAGCGTCAAGAAAATAAAAAAATTAGGTAGCCCCGAACACCGTTCTGGGGCTACCGTTATTAAAATTTATTAAAGTTAAAAAAATATGTTCAGCAATTTATTCAAGATTCCGGGAATCTCACCAAATTCACAACAAAGCGATTTGCCTGTATTATTGCCGTATCGGGGCAATCCGGCGGGAGAGGCTGTTGATTTGCGTTTTAGTCGGTGGTTGGCTTCTTCTTCGCCATTGATTTTGTTCGCGCTCTTTTTGTTAATCAGCTTCTATCCGTTGGCCGTGATGGCGCAATCAAAATATACGCTGAATGAAGCTTTTGCGACTCTTTGGCGTTGGTTGCCTTTTGTTGTAGGCAGTGGATTCGTGATGAATTTATTGATTAGTTTTTTCACCATGTTGTTTGGTACAGCGGCAGGAGTTTTACTTGGTTTGGGGCAAATTTCTCTTTTGTCTCCGGTGCGAAAATTTTCATGGTTTATCACGCAACTTTTTCGTAATTCTCCGTGGTTGGTGTTGCTCTTTATCGTGATGCTGACCTTCCCTTTTGAAATTGAAATTGGTGACAGGTACATTCCAATTCCGGATTGGATGAAAGCGGTTTTCGGACTTTCATTGCCCATTATGGCCAATATCTCGGAGGTCGTGCGGGGGGCGGTGATGTCAGTTCCCACCGGACAATGGGAGGCTTCGGAATCGCTGGCGTTCAGTCGTGTGCAAACGATTTGGCAAATTATTTTGCCGCAATGTTTCAAACGGATGATTCCGCCGTGGATGAATTGGTATGCGATTTTGACGATGGCAACTCCGTTGGTTTCCTTGCTCGGTGTAGGGGAAATAGTTACGCTTTCGCGTCAAGCAATGGAAGCCGAAGACAACCATCCGGAATTATTGATTCCATTTTTCGGCTTTGCGCTTTTAATTTTCTTTGCTTATTGTTACCCGATTGCGCGCTGGACACTAAAACTTGAAGCACGCTATTCTGTTAAATTATGAGAGATTAAAATGACTAATAATAATTGGACTCCGGAACAACCGATAGTTTCCCTAAAAAATGTCCACAAATCCTTTGGCGACCTCGAAGTCCTCAAAGGTATCAGTTTCGATGTCATGAAAGGCGAAGTAATTTGTATCATCGGCCCTTCCGGTTCCGGAAAATCAACTTTGATTCGTTGCATCAATGCCCTCAACGACATCAATTCCGGCTCAATCAAAGTTCACGGTTTGGAAGTCAATAATCCGGATTTGAATAAATTGGAACTGCGCAAAAATGTCGGCATGGTTTTCCAGCAGTACAATCTCTTTCCGCACAAAACTGCAGTGGAAAATATTATGATGGCCCCCATGTTGGTTTTGAAGGAATCCAAAGAAGAAGTTCACGCCAAAGCCCAAGCCTTAATCCGCAAAGTAAGACTCGAAGACAAACAAAACAGTTTTCCGGGAGAACTTTCCGGCGGACAACAACAGCGCGTGGCCATTGCCCGTTCGTTGGCCATGAATCCGGATGTAATGCTTTTTGACGAAGTTACCGCCGCTCTCGATCCTGAAACGGTTAAAGAAGTTTTGGTTACAATCAAAGAACTTGCGGCAGAAGGCATGACTTGTATTTTAGTAACGCATGAAATGGGATTTGCCCGTGAATTGGCCGATCACATTTATTTTACAGATCGTGGAATTATTGTCGAACACGGCCCGCCCGCCACCTTTTTCAAAGAAGCCAAAGACCCTCGCACTAAAGAATTTTTGAGCCAGATTTTATAGAAATTAAATAGCAACTTAATATTTTCACCAAAAACAAAATGAAAAAAAATAATACAGCAGATTTTATCATTATCGGCGGCGGAATCATCGGCTGCAGCCTTGCCTACAATTTGGCCAATCAAGGCGCAAAAAATATCGTTGTTTTGGAAAAGGGAGAACTCTGTTCCGGAGGAACAGCGAAATCCTGCGCCATTACACGCAGCCATTATTCGATTGAAGCTAATGTTAATCATGCTGTAGAAAGCGTGAAAATTTTTGAGAACTTTGATGAAATCGTAGGCGGTGATCCAAGATTTATCTGTACCGGACAATTGGTTTTGGGACCGGAAAAGCATCGGCCGGTGATGGAAAGAGTATTTAGCACTCAAAACAAATATGGCAGCGAAACACAAACATTGACTCCAGCGGAAGCTGCTAAACTTCATCCTTTAATTCAATTTGAGGATGTGGATGTAATTGGTTTCGAATCACGATCAGGTTATTGCGACCCATATTTGACCACAACAGCTTACGCACAGCGAGCAAAAGATTTGGGCGTCATATTTTATACCGGAACTCCTGTTACCGGTATCCGGAGGAACGGAAAAAACAAAACCATCGAAACGAATCAGGGTGATTTTGAAAGCCCTTCTCTTATCCTTGCGGCAGGTCCGTGGACGCATAATTTGGGGAAAATGATTGGAGTTAAATTTCCTTATGAAATCAGTAAACATAAAGTGCTGACTTTGAAAATAGACATTCCTTATGAAAAAGACTGGCCGATTGTGAAGGATTTACTTACTCCGGAAAAAATATATTTTCGTCCTGATTCCGGTGGTGTAGTACTGGTCGGGACTGGAGATCATGGTGATCCGGTTAATGATATTGAAAAGCTGACGGACGATGTGGAAATGGAACATATTGAGCGGATGGGAAAACGCATGGCTCACCGGATGCCCGCTTTTGCCGACGCAAAACTGGTACGGAGTTGGACTGGTCCTTATGACATTCCTCCTGATTGGAATCCCGTCATTGGTCCGGTTCCCGAACTTGAAGGTGTGCATGTGGCTGTCGGCTTCAGTGGACATGGTTTCAAATTAGCCCCCACTATTGGTGAATCTTTGGCTCAACAAATTCTTGGAACAAATCCGCGTGTTCCAATTGATATGTATGATATGACACGTTTTGAAACCGGTAAAACTCTAAATGGTGCTTATGGAATCGGTACTTTCGCCTAAAAAAAGACGCACACAAGAAGAGCGCAGTACGGAAACCAAGAAACGACTGCTGGAAGCAACGATTGATTGCCTGAATGAGTTGGGTTTTAACAAAACCGGCACAGTCGAAATTGCCCGTCGCGCCGGTGTTTCACGGGGCGCGTTGGTGCATCATTTTCCTTCAAAACACGATTTGATTGTGGCTACCGCAGAATATCATTGGAACCGGATTGCTGAAGAAGTACGCAATTTGGCGATGACGATGCACGGTGGACAACTCTCTCTTGATGCTTTCATTGACGGTATTTGGAACAAAGTTTTCCTGATTCGTGGAAGTAGTGCTACTATCGAAATGATAATCGCCGCCCGGACAGATTCTAAATTGCGTAGAGAACTCGTGCCTATGCTGAATCGCCTCTATAGCAATTACGATGAGATTTGGTCTCAATTTTTTCATAACAGCGGAGTTTCACCAGAAAGAATTGAAATGCTGTTTGATCTGACGATTGAGCTTTTGCGGGGAATGACCTTGCAACGGGTTTTGAAGGATGAACCGGAATATTATCAAAAATTTCTTGATTCATGGAAAACTATTATCGCCACTTGTTTGATTGAGGAGAAAAAGAGTTAATAAATTCAATGTGACGAATCAATGAATTGATCTGCGGCAGAAGCCAACAACTCCGATCTTTTGAGTCCGTGTTTTCCTCGATATTCGTCAACTGTTTTCAAAAGAGATTCCGGAAAAATAACGTTAAAACGTGTTTTCAAATCTTTTGTTTTAGAGCCTTTTGGTAAAGGAATCGGCTTTCCATGTTTTTTAGCAGTTTCAAGCCAGAGTTGCATGGCGGTTTCGATTTCCCGTAAAGTAATTTCCGGACTTTCACCGAAAGCAGAACAACCGTAAAGTTCTTCAACTTCCGCAATGTAATCTCCGTCTTCTTCGGGATCAGGAAAAATTTTGATTGTGTATTCCATGGTTATTTTTCGACAATGGTATTTAAGCCTTGTTTCATAACGATAGAAATAATTTTAGACAGTATGAAGTGAAATGAAAACTCAAAACACCGGTCCTTTAAAGGGATTGCGGATTTTAGATATGAGCCGGATTTTAGCTGGTCCAACCTGCACCCAAATTCTGGGTGATTTGGGGGCGGATGTAATTAAAATTGAACGTCCGAAATCCGGAGACGATACCCGGAAATGGGGGCCGCCTTATGTAAAGGACACGGAAGGAAATGATACTTCTGAAAGCGCATATTATTTGTGTGCCAACCGTAACAAACGTTCTTTGACAGTGGATATTACAAAACCGGAAGGACAGGAAATCATCCGGAAACTCGCCGGAAAATGTGATGTGCTGCTGGAAAATTACAAAGTCGGTGGACTGAAAAAATACGGTTTGGATTATGCCGCAATGAAAAGTGATTTTCCGGAATTGATTTATTGTTCAATTTCCGGATTCGGCCAAACAGGACCAAAGTCTCATCGATTAGGTTACGATTTTATGATTCAGGCGATGGGCGGAATAATGAGTGTCACAGGAGAACCTGACGGCTCACCGATGAAAGTTGGAGTCGGAATTGCGGATGTGATGTGCGGAATGTATGCGACGATCTCCATTCTTTCAGCGATTCGTCACCGCGATCAAGCCGGAAAGTCCGGTGCCGGCGGAAACGGGCAACACATCGACTTGGCCCTGCTCGATTCTCAGGCGGCGTGGCTGATCAATTCCGGATCAAATTATTTGACTTCCGGAGAAAATCAACACCGCCTCGGCAACGCCCATCCGAATATCGTTCCTTATCAGGTTTTCCAGACCAGTGACAGTTATTTTGTTTTAGCGATCGGCAATCAAATTCAGTTTCGGAAATTCTGCGAATTTGCGGGTGCTCCGGAATTACCTGATGATTCCCGCTTCATAACGAATACTGATCGAGTAAATAATCGTAAGGAATTAGCGTTAAAGATCAATGATTTGACCAAACGTTATTCAACTCAGTATTGGCTGGAGGAACTGGAAAAGTTGCAGGTGCCCTGTGGTCCTGTCAACTCTGTCAAAGATGTATTTGACGATCCGCAAATCCAGCACCGTGAAATGGAAATTTCCATGCCGCATCCGCTTTCGGGGAAAGGTAACGTAAGTCTGATTGGCAGTCCGTTAAAAATGTCGGCAACTCCGGTCAGCTATCGTCACGCTCCGCCGACTTTGGGACAGCACACGAATGAAATTTTGGAAGAATTGTTGGGACTCGATGCGGCAGAATGCAGGGAATTGGCTGAGAAGGGAGTGGTTTGAAGAATGTGTTTGGGCTATTATTTTAAAAATGCGTTTTAGGAAAGTCAAATGAATTTGGAACTCAGTCCTCTCTGCGGGGCTATGGGCGCGGAGGTGCATGGAGTTGACCTCTCGCGGGATAAGGAATCTGTAATCTTAAACACAATCCAGGATGCATTCCACGAAAACATTGTATTACTTTTCCGAGATCAATGTTTAACACCGGCGCAGCATGTCCGTTTCACAAGTTTTTTTGGTCCAGTTGAGCCACATCCACTAGGCAGCCGAGAAGGTGCACCTTCTCAACCGGAAATTCTAGTGTTGGAGAATAGCGCCGATACACCTGCACCGCGCAATGACTTCTGGCACTCTGATATTTCCTTTGCCGAGTGCCCACCGCTTGGTTCGGTAATCCATGCACTGGAGGTTCCGGGTGAAGGACTGGGAGATACGCTGTTTTGCAATATGTATAGTGTCTTCGAGGAACTGTCTCCGGGACTGCAGAAAACACTGGAAGGATTGCGTGCTTTACATTCCGCTGAAGCTTTGGTCAGACGCAACAATGAAGACGATAATAACGCCAAACCGATTGCCTCTGTTCCAGGAATGGTCAGCCATCCTGTGGTACGTACTCATCCGCAGACCGGTCGCAAGGCTCTATACGTCAATCCCTATTTTACCGAAAGATTTGAGGGATGGACACTGGAGGAAAGCCGTTTATGGATTGACTGGCTCACGCAACGCGCCACACGACTGGAAAATATCTACCGTCACCGTTGGCGAAAGGGAGATGTGCTGATGTGGGACAATCGTTGTGCCATGCACTATGCCATCTACGACTATGGTTCCAAGCCGCGTCTGTTTCACCGCGCCACTGCTGCTGGAGAGCGGCCTATTTAAAAGTTAAAACAGTTGTTTACATTTTGTGAATTATTCTTGATGTAATGTTACTTCTGATGGTTTAGTAACAAGTCCAAATCCACCCCGCACCTAAATATCCTCTGGATTATCATCATTTCTGGATTGCTGATTTAGGTGCGAGGTCATTTCGACCGCATGTCTTATCAGCTCGAACGTAGAGAGCGATCTTTTTGATATTAGTGTAGCAGCGTATTCAAGATTTCTCGTTTCGCTTGAAATGACACGATTTTAGGACTTGTTACTAAACCATCAGAAGTAACATTACATCAAGAATAATTC
>DTUH01000173.1 GCA_012964265.1 Candidatus Lambdaproteobacteria bacterium | reverse complement strand
GGAAAGACTCTGGAAAGCAAGGACGTCCGGAAGAATTGAGGATGGTTCCGGTAATCCTTGCGCTTATGATCAACTCATCTTCAGGCAAGCTCCGGACCTCCTGCATAAAAACGAACTTAACTTTTGTCAGTGAAGCCAATTCAAGATTTACCACAAAGTCAGTTCTGCTTTGCAGTGAGCTCCGATATTCAATTTCAGCTTTTGTAATGACAGGACTAAAACCACGTTCAGCCAAATCAATCATCCTGACGCCATTTGACTCCAAAAACATGTGGCGTGTGTGTTCAAGATAATTTTGATAAACAGCATTATTTATCACTCCAAAACGGTCCAGTTCATAGTCCCGGACCGTCATTTTAAGAGCGAAGTGGAGAGTTTCAATGGAAGGAAGCATCCCGAACCCTGAGCGTGTCGGCAAATTTTAAGCGGCTTCGGCAACTGTTGCTTGAAGGAGCAAATCTTCAGGTTTTTTATTTTCCTCCGCTTCAGCGATCGCCTTTTGCATTGCGGCTCTTGCAGCTTCATCTGCTGCACGTCGCATAGCTTCCGGGTCAATCACGCCTGCCCCAAGCTCGTAATCTACCTCAGTAAATGCTTTAAACCCGGTGCCGGCTGGAATGAGCCGTCCGAGGATCACGTTTTCTTTCAATCCACGGAAAGTATCTTGTTTACCGCCCAGAGAAGCGTCGGTCAGTACCTTTGTTGTATCCTGAAAAGAAGCTGCGGAAATGAAAGATTCCGTACTTAATGAAGCTTTAGTTATGCCAAGCAATTTTGGTTTTGAACGAACAGGCCGAAGACCCTCAGCAACCAATTCCCGATTGACTCGATTCATTTCTGATCGGTCAATTTCCTGGCCGACTAGCAAACTGGAATCACCCGGGTCTTCAACATAGGCTTTACGCAACATTTGACGCACAATCACTTCAATGTGTTTGTCGTTAATACCAACGCCCTGTAAACGATAAACTTGTTGAACTTCATCCACCAGATATTTCTGCAAAGCTTTTGAACCTTTAACAGCAAGAATGTCATGCGGATTTGGTGAGCCGTCAATGAGTGGATCTCCTGCACGCACATATTCTCCCATATGAACTGTTATATGCCGTCCGCGTGGAATCAAATATTCTTTTGAATCGCCTTTGCCATCTTCCGGACGGATGCGGATTCGCTGCTTTTTCTTTACATCAGAGTCAAATTCAACGATGCCGTCAATCTCAGTTATAATAGCTTGATCCTTAGGAACACGTGCCTCAAAGAGTTCAGCAACTCTTGGAAGACCTCCGGTAATATCCTTATTCCTGGCAAGTTCTCTGGGAATTTTTGCAAGGACATCTCCTGCATGAACCTCAATTCCATTTTCTACGATCAATTCAGATTTTATCGGCAGGGCAAATTCTGTTGGCGTGTGATTTTCACGAATAATTGTCTTTTTCTTGCTGTCACAAATTGCTATTACCGGACGTTGTTCCAGACTTTGAGATTCATGAATTACTTTACGCGAAACACCTGAAACTTCATCAACTTGTTCCTTAAAAGTTTCACCTTCACTGATGTCTTGAAAATTAACGACTCCTGTAACATCAGTGATTATTGGAATGGAAAAGGGGTCCCATTCGGCAATCAAGTCACCTTGCTCAACGAACTCGCCTTCTTTTTTCAGCAGAGTTGAACCCATCGGTAAAGGACGTCTTTCACGTTCTCTTTCATTTTCAAGATCAGTCAATTTAGCAACAGGAATTGTTTTATCTCCCTCAACAATTACCGCTTCACCGCGACGTCCAAGAATCACAAAATTTCCTTCACGGTTTTTTACTTCCTTAAGGTTGTTGAAACGCAGAACTCCGCTAAAACTTGCTTCCCACTTATTCTGCTCTGCCAATCGACTTGCAGTTCCACCGATATGAAAAGTACGCATCGTGAGCTGAGTTCCCGGTTCCCCTATACTTTGAGCGGCAATTACTCCTACAGCCTCACCTAAATTTATCAAACCCCCGTGGCATAAATCGCGTCCATAGCACGCTCTGCAAACACCAGGTTCTGTCATACAAGTCAAGGCTGAGCGAATGCGAACATTTTCAATTCTGGAGTTTTGGATAATATCCCTTTGCTCTTCATTTATAAGTGTTCCAGCAGAAATCAGAATTTTATTTTCTGCATCTGGATCAATAACATCATCAAGTAAAACACGACCTAAAATCCGGTCGCCAAGTAGCTCAATTATTTCACCAGACTCTATCAGAGCTGTCATTTCAATACCATCCAGTGTGCCACAATCATCTTCCTGCACGACGCAATCCTGAGAGACATCAACCAATCGTCGAGTTAAATATCCCGAATTTGCGGTTTTCAATGCTGTATCAGCAAGTCCTTTTCGAGCACCGTGTGTTGAAATGAAATATTCCAGTACGTTAAGCCCTTCACGGAAATTCGCGTGAATTGGAGTTTCGATAATTTCACCGGAAGGTTTTGCCATCAGTCCACGCATACCCGCCAACTGCTTCATTTGCTGGTTACTGCCGCGTGCACCGGAATCTGCCATCATAAAGATAGAATTCACTTTGTGAACACCCTCTTCATCAATGATTTCTTCAGAAAGTCCGGCTGACATTTTTTCAGCAATTTTTTCTGTAGTCCTCGCCCAAATATCAATTACCTGGTTATAGCGCTCACCATCAGTGATTAATCCATCCTGATGCTGTATGTTAATTTTATTGACATCCGTTTGTGCTTTCTTCAACAGTCCGGCTTTTTCTTTTGGAATCACCATGTCATCCATACCTATTGAAAAGCCTGCTTTGGTTGCATATAAATAGCCTAAGTTTTTAAGATCATCCAGCATTTTCACAGTTTTAACACTACCTGCTTTTCGATAAGATTCATCAACCAACTCTGCCATTTGTTTTTTCTTGAGATGCACATTTACTGTTTCAAAAGGCACCTCTTCTGGAATGACCATCGAAAGCATCACACGTCCAACCGTTGAGTCTAGTATTGGGTTACCTGAATCTACTATTGAGTTTTTCTCATCGTCATCATTAATTAAAACGTCTGTTAAACGCACTTTTATTTTTGCATGCAAGTCTACCCGGCCGTGTTCAAATGCAACTTGAACTTCTTCACGATTGGAGAAAATTTTTCCTTCTCCTAATGCTCCTTCACGCAGTCTGGTAATCCAGTAAAGTCCAAGCACCATATCCTGAGTTGGTGTCATAACAGGTTTTCCATTTGCGGGCGATAACACATTATTCGTGGACATCATCAAGATCTTTGCTTCCAGTTGCGCTTCCACTGAAAGTGGAACATGTACCGCCATCTGGTCACCGTCAAAGTCTGCATTGAATGCCGTACAAACGAGTGGATGAAGCTGGATTGCTTTACCTTCAATCAGAATCGGCTCAAAAGCCTGAATCCCAAGACGGTGCAAAGTTGGCGCACGGTTCAGCAATACCGGATGTTCACGGACAACCTCTTCCAGTATGGCCCAAACTTCAGGTGGATTTTCCTCAAGAACTTTCTTAGCATTTTTTATCGTGTGAACTTCCTGATAGTCAATCAGTTTGTGAAAAATGAAAGGCTTAAAGAGTTCCAGGGCCATTTTTTTAGGCAACCCACATTGATGAAGTTTCAATTCTGGTCCTACCACAATCACAGTACGTCCGGAATAATCAACACGTTTTCCAAGTAAATTTTGACGGAAACGTCCCTGTTTTCCTTTGAGCATATCGCTGATGGACTTTAGCGGTCGCTTATTGGAACCTACCATCGGCCGACCACGTCGCCCGTTATCAAAAAGAGCATCCACAGATTCCTGTAACATCCGCTTTTCGTTTTTAACAATAATTCCTGGTGCGCGCAATTCGATAAGACGTTTGAGGCGGTTGTTTCTGTGAATCACACGGCGATACAAGTCATTTAGGTCACTGGTTGCAAAGCGACCACCTTCAAGAGGAACCAAAGGGCGCAGTTCAGGTGGTAAAACCGGTAAATTATCAATGATCATAGAGTCTACCGCATTCCCCGACTTCAGCAGCTGGCCAACTACTTTCAACCGTTTTGCAATCCTTTTGCGACGTGTTTCAGAATTGACTTCACGCATTTCAACCTGCAGTTCTTTTTCAAGTTCCACTAATTCAATCCGTCGTAAAAGTATCTGCACTGCTTCTGCACCCATACCCAACTTCAAATCAGGGTGTTTCTCTTCTAATTCACGATATTGGTCTTCTTCCACCAGTTCCAGCACTTCAAGTTCCGAATCGCCAGCTTCAAGTACAATGTATGCATCAAAATAAAGCACACGTTCTAAATCCCTCAACATCATATCAAGGATTGTTGCAATCCGGCTGGGAACGCCCTTGAGAAACCAAACGTGAGAAACAGGACAGGCCAGTTTGATATTGCCCATCCGATCCCTGCGAACTTTTGATTCAATAACTTCCACACCACATTTTTCGCAAGTAATTCCCCGGTGCTTCATTCGTTTGTATTTTCCGCAAATACACTCATAATCATGCACTGGACCAAATATTTTACCGCAAAATAAACCATCACGTTCCGGCTTAAATGTACGGTAATTGATGGTTTCGGAAGTTCGAACTTCTCCAAAAGACCAGGATGTTACTTCATCGGAAGTGGCAATTTTGATCCGAACCGCGGAATAATTTTTCGGATTTTCTGCAATTTCAAACAAATCTCTGAGTGCCATATTTAGTTGCTGGTTGTTGGTTAATGGTTTATATTTTTTTGATTACGCTGTAACTTCAACTTCCTCTAATTCTATAGAGGACTTTTCCGGACCGGCTTCATTTTTTGCGGGCTTAGCTAGATCAACAGGGATAACTTCTGTTTCCAGAATTTCTTCTATTTCATCAAGAATTTCTTCCTCATCATCCTCATCAGATTTTTGGAGCAATTCAATGTTCAAGCACAAACTTTTTAGTTCACTAATCAGCACCTTGAATGATTCCGGAAGACCTGTTTCCAACTGATGCCGACCCTTGACGATTGACTCATAAATCTTGTTTCGCCCAAGTACATCATCAGACTTAACTGTCAACAATTCCTGAAGAGTATAGGCGGCTCCGTAAGCTTCCAAAGCCCAAACTTCCATTTCACCAAAACGCTGACCACCAAATTGTGCTTTACCACCCAAAGGCTGTTGCGTTACCAAAGAATAAGGTCCAATGGAACGTGCATGAATTTTTTCATCAACCAGATGATGTAGTTTCATGATGTATGCATAACCGACAGTTACTTTCTGACTAAAACGCTCGCCTGTCATACCGTCATAAAGCCAGACTTGTCCTGATTTTGATAATCCGGCCATTTTTGCCATCCGATGAATGTCGGATTCTTTTGCTCCGTCAAAAACCGGAGTTGACATATGTATTCCGGGTTTATACTTTTGTACAAACTCCAAAAACGTCTGATCATCCATTGAGTCAAAATGTTTTTGGGCTACTTCACATTCATAGACATTTTTCAGAAATTCCCGTATTTCTTTCGCTGGATTATTTTGCTCCAGAAACTCCTGAATCTTCTTGCCTAATCCGTTTGCTACACGTCCAAGATGTGTTTCAAGCACCTGCCCTATATTCATCCGGGAAGGAACTCCGAGTGGATTGAGGACTATATCAACCGGTGTACCGTCTCCCATATAAGGCATATTTTCAACAGGTTGGATGGTAGAAACGACACCTTTATTACCGTGACGACCGGCCATTTTATCACCTACTGAAAGTTTTCGCTTGATGGCAATATAGACTTTTATCATCCTGATTACGCCCGGCGGAAGGTCGTCTCCCTTGGAAACTTTTTCACAACGATCCTGGTAAACATTTTCCAGTAAATACGTTTGCTGGAGAGCGTTGCGTACAAATGTTCCAACTTTAAGGTTGATTTTTTTATCAGTAACCTGAATCCCGTCAGTCGAGTTCAGCGGAATTTTCTCAAGTATTTCTTCGCTGATTTTTGTACCCTTTGAAACAAGTACTTCACCTTGAACGGACAGCACATCGGCAGATAATGGTTTTTTTGCTGCAACCGAAAGTATCCGATTCACGAGGTTGCTGTGAACAATACGTACCTCGTCATAGTGATCGTTTTCATAACGTGCCAGAAGATCCTGCTCAATTTGTCTGGTGCGCTCATCGCGCTCAACTCCTTCACGATTAAAGACAACAACATCCGTCACCACGCCGTCAACTCCCTGAGGAACACGCAAAGATGTGTCCCGGACATCTCCTGCTTTTTCGCCAAAAATCGCCCTGAGCAGCTTTTCTTCCGGGTTGAGTTGTGTTTCGCCTTTTGGCGTCACTTTTCCTACCAGGATATCTTTTGAACTGACACTCGTGCCAACGGCTATAATACCGCTTTCATCAAGATTCTTAAGTGCCTCTTCACTTACGTTCGGAATATCCCGGGTGATCTCTTCTTTACCCAATTTAGTATCACGGGCAACTGTATCAAGAACATCAATATGCACAGATGTAAAAGTATCTTCATGCATCAGGCGCTGCGAAACCAGAATTGAATCCTCAAAGTTGTATCCGCGCCACGGCATGAAAGCAATGTTTATATTTTGCCCAAGTGCAAGTTCGCCATTTTCAGTGCAGGAACCATCTGCAATAACATCACCTGCATTCACCCGATCTCCTTTTTTAACAAGAGGTCGCTGATTGATACAGGTGTTTTGGTTAGAGCGCTGAAATTTAATCAAGTGGTAAATATCGACGTTCGCCGGAACAATCGTGTCTTCACTGGATAAGTCGACGTCAGCCTGAATTACAATCCGGCCGGCATCCACATTATCCACAACACCCGGGCGACCGGCGACAACACAACTTCCAGAATCAAGTGCCGCCTGATGCTCAATACCTGTTCCTACCAGCGGAGCTTTTGGTTTTACCAGAGGCACTCCCTGGCGTTGCATGTTGGAACCCATAAGAGCGCGATTTGCATCATCATGCTCCAAGAAGGGTATCAAGGCCGCAGCAACTGAAACTAACTGACGTGGTGAAATATCAATGTAGTCAATATTTTCCTTCATTACCATGCTGAATTCACTACCTACCCGTGACGTAATGAAATCATTGATAAATGCCTTTTTCTTGTCAAGTTTTGCATTTGCCTGGGCAATGCTGTATTTTTCCTCCTCGATTGCAGAAAGGTATTCAACCTTGTCTGTGACAACTCCTTCTTCCACTTTCAAATAAGGCGTTTCAATGAAGCCAAATTCATTGACTCTACCAAATGTGGCGAGTGAGGCAATCAGTCCGATATTCGGACCTTCCGGAGTTTCAATTGGACAAATCCGGCCATAATGAGAAGAGTGGACATCGCGAACATCAAAACCTGCGCGCTCCCTTGTTAATCCCCCAGGTCCCAACGCGCTCAAGCGGCGCTTATGAGTGATTTCTGAAAGTGGATTTGTTTGATCCATAAATTGTGAAAGCTGGCTGCTGCCAAAAAATTCGTGGATTGCGCCTGCCACCGGTTTTGCGTTTACAATGTCGTGCAGCATCATGGTTTCCGAATCCTGTAAAGACATACGTTCCTTGATGGTTCTCTCCATACGCACCAGTCCAATCCGGAATTGAGTTTCCAAAAGTTCACCCACACTCCTGACTCTTCTATTACCCAGATGGTCGATGTCATCAATCATTCTGTTCGGGTGACCTTCCTTTAATTCAAGCAGATATTTAACTGTCTTCAAAATATCTTCCCGATTCAGCGTTGTATTATCCAGTGGATCATCAAGTCCCAGCTTTTCATTAATTTTTAATCTTCCAACCTTGGATAAACTGTAACGTTCTCTTTTGAAGAAGAAATTCTGCAGCATTAACTGTGCGGCGTCCAAAGTTGGAGGATCACCTGGCTTCATTTTTTTGTAGAGTTCAATCAGTGCTTGATCCGGCGAAGAAACTTTATCCAACTCCAAAGTATCACGCAGAGCAGAGCCAGTTTTTTGTGGACCAATGTGTAATAATTCAATCTCTTTTACACCATTTTCTACCAGAGTCGTCAACAGTTCTGCCGTTAGGGGAGTATTACAGGGAATTAATATTTCTTTACTTTCATCTTTGAAAATAGTACGGGCCAGGATGCGGCCTTTTAATTCTAGGAGGGTCGCATTGAGGCGTGTTATTTTTGCGCTCTGTAATTTTTTTAATAACCGCTTGTTAATTCGCTGTCCGGATTTTACCAGAACTTCGCCTGATTTCGGATCTTCGATTGGAAGATGCGGACGCTGGTCCAGAATAATTTCCGGATCCAGAACTAGATAAAAGCTTTGTTTATCAAGATCCTCACCTGCCTGAACTTCGCTTAAATCGAGTTTTTCAAACTGATAAAAGTATTCAAGCAATTGATCATCGGTATAACCCAAGGCTCTCAGGAGAACTGTCGAGTGAAATTTCCGTCGACGGTCGATGCGAACATAAAGCAAGTCCTTTTTGTCAAACTCAAAATCCAGCCATGATCCGCGCTGCGGAATCACACGTGCGGAATAAAGCAACTTTCCGCTGGAATGACTTTTGCCTTTGTCATGTGTAAAAACAACACCTGGACTTTTGTGCATCTGACTCACGATCACACGCTCTGTGCCATTGATTATAAAAGATCCGGTAGGCGTCATTAGTGGTAATTCACCTAAATAAATATCCTGCTCCTTAATATCACGAATGTGCTTTACTTCTGAATCAGTATCCTTTTCCCAAACGATCAAACGCAGTGCTGCCCTAACCGGACAAGCGAAAGTTACCCCACGTACCCGACATTCTTCAACAGAATATTTTGGGTCACCCAAACGATAATGAACATATTCCAAAGTGGAGGAACCACTAAAATCTGAAATAGGAAATACTGAACGGAACACTGCCTCAAGACCTTTGTCCACACGCTGATCAGGTGGAACGTCGCGCTGAAGAAAGCGTTCAAAAGAATCTAATTGAACTTTCAACAAATGTGGAACTTTGATCGGAGCAGTAAGGCTTCCGAAAGATCTACGAATACGATGACGATTTTTTAATGTTGAAGGCATAAGAACATACCAAAGGTTAGGGTTGTTGTTGGTCTATTCTGCAGTTGAATAAATGAAAGCTGAATTGCATTCAGGACTTGTTCACTGCAAAATGGTTTTGTCACACAATCCGGAGCAGTTAAAAACAGAGTTGATCCGTATTTTTCTCCGGAGGCACTTTTCCAACTATTTCCCGACTGGCGGAAAACTCGCGGTGAAGATCTTTAAAAGAATTACGCATGTGGATAATGGCCAAGGCTCATGTGGAGGGAGTTTTGAATCTGTTTGCCGCAAATTGCGACTTTTTCAAATCTAACCCCTCATTGTATTTCTTTTGTTGTACAATAGCAAATATATATTTTTCTTTTTTTAAATAATTATCAACTTGATCTAAAAGACAAGGGGGATGCCCAGTGCTGACAGTATCCGTGGCAAAGGATTATGCTTATATTATGGTGAGAAATATTGATTAATAGAATGGAAATTAGAGGCGAACTCAAAAGTTCAAGAGTTTGAGGATTCAGCATCGAGGAACAAGAATTCAGGAACATTAGCCAGGATTCTTGTTCCCGGAAGCCTTCTATCTTTTATTCATCGCTCATGATGCCGAGGATGCTCAAGAGAGCAATAAACAAGTTAAGCACGTCGAGATACAAGGCCAGCGTCGCAGAAACGTGTTCGTCGGTGCCGTAGTAGCGCAAAATATTTGAGGTATCATAGAGAATGAACCCACTGAACAGTAACACACTTGCACCAGACATCACGAAGTGCATGATGGGACTGCCGATGAATAAATTTAATATCCCGCCTGCTATAACAACTATCAGTCCCGTCATCAAGAATCCGGACATGAAACTGAAATCTTTTTTCGAGAAAACAACATAGAGTGTCAGAGACGCAAACGTGATTGCAGTCAACGCAAAAGCTTCTGCGGCAATAGAAGGACCAACTTGATACAATAAGGGCCCAAGTGTTAAACCTGAAATGGTGGTGAAACTAAAAAGCGCCAGCATGTTCAGACCCGGTTTTCGCGATACGAACGAAGCGAAAATGATCAGTGCGAATTCAAGGATAAAGAAAAGCATCATGTTCGGTGCCACTAAAAGCAACAACGGACCAGACCCAAAATATGCTCCAACAGCCGCTGTTACCATTGACAAGGCAAGCAAACTGTATACTTTTTTGATGAAAACCAGCCTCTCTGTTGTTGAGGCTGAAGCGGCCGCAGTGACGCCACGTGTGAGTGTTGCAGTAGATCCTAACCTCATAATATTCTCCTTGTACTTAGATGAAATAAATTTAGACAAAAAATATTGGGGTTACTACCAATATCCATTTTAACCTTTAATTCTACAAGAAATTTTGAAAAAAGTAAATAAAAATTTCTTTAATTTGCACCACTTTATCTGCTACTAAAACATTTGATCTAAACCCTAATCATTTTTGCACATTTTTTCATTATCCTCATATTTTCAAACTATTGGTTACAAAAAAGCCACACGTTCAGATCATAATTCGGGAGTCCCAATCTATTAACTATGTCCTTATTCAGACTTCTCAGGCCTCCGGAAGCCCCAGTTTCCGCAGGGCATCCAGGAATTTTTTCAGGAATGCCTTGTCTTTCCAGACATAAATCACGCGCATCAGGCGAGCTACACTCGCCTTCGGATCAATCTCAATCATCTTCCTGAAG
>DTUH01000172.1:9355-10714 GCA_012964265.1 Candidatus Lambdaproteobacteria bacterium | reverse complement strand
GAAGATATTCCTGCATGTTTTTTTCTTGAGGGCTGTGAATTTTATAAATGTATTGAATGAAAACGTCGTAGACAATTGTCATTGCCGCGAAAGCGGGAATCCAAGATGAAGAAATAATCTGGTACAACTACTTCAATCATGGATTGGATTTTCGTTGGGCTTCGTTTCTTTGATACATTTCTACTGCTTAAACAATTTTTCTCTTTGCGGATCTACTCAACTATATTTTAGATAACTAAAAGTGAATCAAATATTAGACTTAAAATTAGTTTTGCATATATTACGTGTTTCACTCTGAGTGATTTCTCCTGGATTCCCGCTTTCGCGGGAATGACAAACAATTGTGATAGTTTAACTTTTTACGCCTTAAATTAATGACCTAAACTTTTCATTTTGATTAGAATTGAGAAAAAATACAATCGAAAAGGAAGTACAAAAATTAATCTGCGGGCAAACTGGAAGAAGTACTGGCAGCGTCTCTAAGTTTTGGTCCCAGTCGTTTTACAGTTTCAAGGCTGTTGAGAGCGTAAAGATGAACTCCCTCCACTCCTTCCGCGAGTAGTTCATCGATCTGCTGTTCAACATGCTCAAAACCGATTTCTCTGGAAGTTTGCGGTTCGTTTTCGTATTTGATCAGGGATTCGGACAAATCTTGCGGAATGTTGACACAGCACATTTCTGACATGCGTTTAGTCGCCTTCCAATTTGATGGAGGAAGAATACCGGCGACTAACGGCACATTTGCACCTTCATGGTGTAATTTGTCCCGCCAACGTAAAAAATGAGTGTTTTCCAGAAAAAACTGAGTCACAATAAATTCTGCTCCGGCAGCAATTTTTTCGTGCAAATGTTTACGGTCATTGTCTATGTCCGGATTTTCCACATGGCCTTCCGGATAACCTGCTGCGCCTATACCAAAATCACTGTGTTCCCGAATAGCTGTAATCAATTCAACAGCATAACGGTAACCTCCTTTGGGCTGAATAAAGCGCTCCGTTCCTGCTGTAGGATCGCCGCGCAGTGCCATCATGTTTTCGATTTTACTATTTTTGAGTTTTGTCAAAACATCGTCTATTTCTTTTGCTGTGTGTGAAACACAAGTCAAATGCGCCATAGCCGGAACGTCCAATTCATGCTGAATGTATGCTGATAGTTCATGTGTATTTTCACGGGATGTTCCGCCGGCTCCATAAGTTACAGAGAAATAATCAGGTGCACTACTCCTGAAAGCTTCCAGAGTTATTTTAAGTTTTTCCATACCCTTTTCTGTTTTAGGGGGAAAAATCTCAATGGAATAAACAAAATCCTGTTTTTGGTATAACTCAATCAAGTGCATGTTATCGTATTTTCAAAAAATGT
>DTUH01000172.1:9051-9345 GCA_012964265.1 Candidatus Lambdaproteobacteria bacterium | reverse complement strand
CATTCCGGGCGAAGCGCAGCATAGACCCTGAATCCAAGGGAAATGTTTCAAATCTTGTACTCAAGCTGATCGGTGATCTGGATCCGGGATCAAGTCCGGGATGACAAAAGAAAAACTTTTTCTTAAGCCTTAACTTAGCGTCCTTAGCGGCAAAAATAATTGCGAACGTGAATCATACTTAGCGCACTTAGCGGCTAAAATTACTAGCGTGAATCATAACCCAAAATAGGAGCCAGCCAACGTTCAACTTCTGAAACTGACATATTTTTGCGCACCGCATAGTCTTCAACTTGA
>DTUH01000172.1:0-8969 GCA_012964265.1 Candidatus Lambdaproteobacteria bacterium | reverse complement strand
AGGATGGGCGTAATACATACCGGAAACTGAACTGGCAGGAGACATTGAGCAGCTTTCTGTGAGTTTAATTCCGCAGCGTTTTTCGGCATCCAGCAATTCAAACAGAATCAGTTTTTCAGTGTGGTCCGGTTGAGCGGGATAGCCCGGAGCCGGTCGAATTCCCCGGTACTTTTCGCCTACCAATTCGTCCAGTTTCAGATTTTCTGTAAGGCCATAACCCCATTCATCTCGTACTTGTTTGTGCATGTATTCGGCAAGCGCTTCGGCCAAACGGTCACCGACGGCTTTTACGAGGATCGCATTGTAGTCGTCAAGCTGTTTTTCAAAACTTCCTGCCAACTCTTCCACTTCCGCACCTGTGGTCAGGGCAAATCCTCCCAGATAATCAGCGCGTCCGGAAGCTTTGGGTGCGATAAAGTCGGACAAGGCCTGATTCGGTTTGTCGTCGGCTTTGGCTGTTTGTTGACGTAAAGTGTGAAAAGTTGTTTGAACTTTTTTACGGGACTCATCGGTGTAAATCAGGATATCGTCGCCTTCACTGTTTGCAGGGAAAAAACCGATCACGGCTTTTGGCTGAAATCTCCGGTTTTCAACAATATCTCTCAAAAGAGTTTGGGCGTCCTCAAATAGTTTACCGGCTTCTGTTCCCAATTTTGGATCTGCAAGAATTTTGGGGTAGCGCCCTTTCATTTCCCAAGTGTAAAAGAATGGTGTCCAGTCGATATACTCTATCAGGGTTTCCACTTCAACTTCATAATCTCTCAATCCGAGAAAAGCCGGTTTGTCAATCACACAATTACTCCAGTCAATAGGTGTTCGATTCTCGCGTGCGTTTTTAAGGGACAGTAATTTACGTTCGCTATTCCGATCATGATAAGCTTTTCTACGTCGTTCATGTTCTTCAAGCAGTTCCTGTGCGGCTTGTTCTTTACTGCCGGGATTCAATAATTTACTGATAACTCCGGCGGCTCTTGACGCATCCGGGACATAGGCCACAGGCTGGTCGTAGTGCGGAGCGATCTTGACTGCAGTGTGTACTGGACTTGTGGTAGCGCCGCCGATTAAAAGCGGCAGGTTGAAACCTTCACGTTTCATTTCGCT
Organism: Candidatus Lambdaproteobacteria bacterium; assembly: GCA_012964265.1. GTDB lineage: Bacteria > SAR324 > SAR324 > SAR324 > NAC60-12 > Arctic96AD-7. The sequence goes on along the minus strand of DTUH01000172.1, from coordinate 7,868 downwards.
TGCAACATGCACCATTTCATCCAGTGACGGTGTGATCAATCCTGAAAGCCCAATTAAATCCGCTTGATGTTCGCGTGCGGTTTCCAATATTTTTTCACAGGGCACCATCACTCCCAAATCGATGACTTCGTAATTGTTGCAACCCAGAACGACGCCAACAATATTTTTACCAATATCATGAACATCGCCTTTGACCGTGGCCATCACAATTTTCGGCATCTTGGTTTTCGTGCCGGACTTCTTCTTTTCTTCCTCCATAAAAGGCTCAAGGTAGGCCACAGCCTGTTTCATCACACGGGCGCTTTTCACGACCTGAGGCAAGAACATTTTGCCGTCACCAAAAAGATCACCCACAACTTTCATGCCTGCCATCAAAGGTCCTTCAATTACTTCCAATGCAAGATCAAAATTTTTACGGATTTCTTCCGTGTCCGCAATGATATGCTCCGTAATACCTCTCACCAAAGCATGAACGATTCGTTCTTCCGCCGTTCCTTCACGCCATTTTGTATCCTTTTGAATTTTGCGCGTTCCCTCAGCTTTGTAGTTTTCGGCAAAATCTATCAGTCTTTCGGTGGCATCTCCTCGACGATTGAGCAAGACGTCTTCGACAAGTTCCAGCAAATCTTTGGGAATTTCCTCGTACACGTCGAGCATGCCCGCGTTAACGATCGCCATGTCAAGTCCGGCATGAATCGCATGATACAAAAAAGCGGAGTGCATCGCTTCGCGTACCGGATTATTACCACGGAACGAAAATGAAATATTGCTTACTCCACCACTTACCAGCGCTCCCGGACACCGTTCTTTGATTTGACGAATTGCCTCAATGAAAGCCAACGCATAGTCGTTGTGTTCCTCCATTCCGGTGGCCACCGTCAAAATATTCGGATCAAAAATAATGTCGTGCGGCGCAAAACCAACGGTTTCAGTCAGTAGTTTAAAGGCTCGGTGACAAACTTCAACTTTGTGTTCAAGCAGTGTTGCCTGTCCTTCTTCATCAAATGCCATCACCACTGCAGCCGCACCGTACTTGTGAATTTCGCGGGCATGATGCAAAAAGATTTCTTCGCCTTCTTTGAGGCTGATCGAATTGACAACGCCTTTACCTTGTATGCATTTCAATCCTGCTTCGATCACCGACCACTTGGAACTGTCGATCATAATCGGTACACGCGCAATGTCCGGTTCAACCGCAATCAGGTTGAGAAAATGTGTCATTGATTTTTCACCGTCCAGTAACCCCTCATCAAAGTTTATATCAATAAAGTTTGCACCGGATTCTACTTGTTGACGGGCGATGGCGAGTCCGGATTCAAAATCGTCATCCAAAATAAGTTTCCTGAACTTGGGAGAGCCCATGATATTTGTGCGTTCCCCGACCATCAAAAATCCGATATCAGGATTGACATTCAGGGGTTCCAATCCGGAATAAAACGGAATTCCCTTCGGAACTGAAACAGGGTCCGAATTGTTGTCAGGAGTTTGCCCGAAACGCATTTTTAGCTGCGGGTTTAATGTTCTTGGAGTCAAATGGGTAATTTTTTCGGCCAGTGCTTTGATGTGTGCCGGAGTTGTTCCGCAACATCCCCCCATGAGGTTGGCCCAGCCTTCTTCCGCAAACTCTGCCATAATTTCGGAAAACTCTTCCGGAGTTTGTTCGTATTCTCCCATGGCATTCGGTAATCCGGCATTTGGATAAACACCGACAGGAAATTCGGAAATATGCGCCAGTTCATCAATAAACGGACGCATTTCTTTTGCACCAAGCGCGCAGTTGATTCCTAAAAACAGAGGTTTGGCGTGATGGACAGAATTGTAAAAAGCAGCCAGGGTCTGTCCCGAAAGCGTACGGCCGGAAGCATCTGTAATTGTAACGGAAAGAAAAACGGGCAGTCGTATTCCGGCTTCTTCAAAATAACTCGCTAAAGCGTAAATTCCGGCTTTCATATTGAGTGTGTCAAAACTCGTTTCCAGCAGTAGAATATCTACTCCACCATCAATCAATGCAATTGCCTGTTCCCGATACGCCTCTGCGATCTGATCAAAGGTCACTGCGCGGTAGGCAGGATTGTTGACATCCGGAGACATGGAACAAGTGCGGTTTGTAGGTCCAATTGATCCTGCCACAAAAATGGGATGATCCGACTGAATTTCCTCTGCTGTTTGCCCGGACTGAAAATTCGCTACTGCTTTACGTGCTATTTCTACCGCGGCCAGATTTATTTCAGCAACGCTATTTTCCAAATTGTAGTCAGCCTGCGAGATTCGATTTGCGTTGAATGTATTGGTTCCCAAAATGTTTGCGCCTGCCTCCAAAAATCCTAAATGTATTTTCTCAATCACGTCCGGACATGTGATGGAAAGCAGGTCGTTATTACCTTTCAGCGGAGATGAGTGTTCCGGAAAATTAGCCCCGCGGAAATCTTCTTCAGTGAGACTTTGCCGCTGAATCATCGTGCCCATTGCTCCATCAAACACGACAATCTTTTGTTCCATCATGTTTAAAAGCCTGACAGCACTAGGTTTCGTATAATTCATTATGTCTCTGTTGTAATCTGCATTAAGATTTGCTGCCTGCTGCAAGAATGATTTGGAATAATTCTTCGCGACGTAAAGGTAGGATTTCTGATTGATGATTACTAAATCCGGCTGTCTGCATGAAATTCAGCAAAGTCTCTTTTTCAAATCCGAGCCACTTGTGACCGAGTTTTTCCAGCACCCACTCTTCGCTGTGAGTAGCGAGTTCCATCACCAGGACCTGACCTCCAGGACGCAGAATACGTGATGCTTCTATGAAACCGCTTTGTGGATCTTCGAGGTGATGCAGCGACTGCGAAAAGAACACAACGTCTAATGATTCGTCCGGTATCGACAATTGACTAACGTTTTCCGCGATTAAACTAACGTTTTTCAAACCAAGTCTGTCGATGCGCTGGCGTGCAGAGGCCAATATTTCCGGATTGTAATCTACACCAATTACCATTTTGGCAAATTTTGCCATTTCCACTGTTAACGTTCCATCCCCGCAGCCGAGGTCAATAATTTCCAGTTCGGAAGATCCTGAGTCAAATCCGGATTTTCGTTCTCCGTTATGTCCAAGCAGTTTTCCCAGTAGACACGACCAGGCAAACCACGATTGTCCCGGTTCGAGAAGCCGTTCATTTAAACCGCCACCACTGATTTCACGTTGACGCAATACTTCATGTAAACGTACTCTATCGTTGTTTGGATCTTTCATCGATGCCAGTTGTTCCTGCAGATAACTCCAAAGCAGATGCAGTTCACTGTCCAGCGATTCCTTTTGTGCCAGTTGATAAAATGTCCAAATACCCTCTTTGCGCTCCTGCAACAACTTCATTTTTCTCAGGTGACTCAAATGCCGTGAAATTCCGGATTGGGCCATTCCTAAAATTGTTGTCAGTTCACTTACATTTAATGCTGTGTGTGAGACCAAAATTAAAATCCTGAGACGTGTTTCGTCTCCTAATAATCTTAAAACTTGAGCAATACTTGACATGTAATTCAGGAGTAAAAAGGTCAGAATGTCTTCTTGTTTCAATTAAATCATTATATATCAATATATCGATTTGTATGTTAAGGCAAGCAAAAAATTGCCCATTTCTGTTTTGGAGGTCAAGCGGCTTGGGAATCGAGAAAATAGATTTGTTTCTCAAAGAGCTAGATTCTAGCGTGGATTTTGGAATATACGGGAAATATCTGGAAGAAATTTGTTCTAATCAAGAGCGGAAATTAATTTTTAAGGAAGATAATGTCTGTAGTTCGGAGCTGAAATAAAGCAAAATTTAACTGAGTCAGCCTCGGCAGAAAACCCATTTGCCGGCGTGACTCAATTCATGGTTGAATCTGTAACCATCATAATCAAAATTTTGCAATTCCTCCGCTTTTTGTATATTGTTATCGATGGCGTAACGCACCATCATGCCACGAGCTTTTTTTGCAAAAAAACCGATCATTTTATATTTCCCATTTTTCCAGTCTTTAAACTCAGGAGTAATCAGCCGTCCTTCCAGATTTTTCTTTTGGATTGATTTAAAGTATTCATTTGACGCAAGGTTGATCAATACCGGCTCATCCTGTTTTTCCAGCAACGAATTCAGGGCATCAGTTATCTGCTCACCCCAAAATTGATATAGTGTTCTACCTTTGTTTGTTTTAAGCCTAAGCCCCATTTCAAGGCGGTAAGGCTGCATCAGGTCGAGCGGGCGCAATAAACCATAAAGACCGGAAATAATTCTCAAATGCGACTGCGCATATTCCAGTCTGTCTTCAGCAAGTGCAGTTGCATCCAAGCCTGTATAAACGTCACCTTTAAACGCTAAAACCGCTTGTTTGGCATTATTCGGATTGAATGGCAGCTGCCATTGACTAAAGCGCTTTACACTGAGTTCGGCGATTTTCTGACTGGTCTGCATCAGCTTCATCAGGTCACGATAAGATTTTTTTTTGACGACAGCAATCAGTTCTGCGGATTTATCCAGGTAGTCCGGTAAACTATAACTCGCAGTTGTTGCCGGTGTCTCATAATCCAGCGTTTTAGCTGGTGAAATAAGCATTAGCATTGAGAATCCATTTGATGAGTTTTTGCGTTTTGCGCCAAGATACAATTATTGTTCTGCAACCATATTTTTGTTGACAGTATTTTATTATATCAAATTCAATCAAAATCTGGGGGTTTTTCTTGAATTAATCAGGAGGAGCTTATACCTTGTACAAGTCTAAACAATCACATTATTCCCAGGCTGCGCAAACCTTTGCGGTATGCTTTACGTTTCCAGGGCACAACTTTCTTTAAACCTCTCCGGGGCGATATCCACTGAAATGCATCGAACTCAATCGGTTGATGGCTGAAGGAAATATGTTCGGTATCACAATTCAGCTGTACAAGATACCAGCGTTGTTGCTGACCGCGGAAAGGCTTCCATTCCGGTTTTTGATGGAGAACGCGCAACATTTTGCAGGGGTAATGGTAACGTATCCGTGTTTTGGATGCACGGATGATGGTGACATCCCGAGTACCAATTTCTTCTTCTAGTTCACGAAAAAGTGTTTCTTCTTCGGTTTCCCCAGGATCAACTCCGCCTTGAGGAAATTGCCAATTCCAGTGCAGTTGTCCGCCATCTGACAATGGTTTATTTATTTCATTTTTTTTTGCAATTCGCCGGAATATCAATACTTTATTATTTGCCGGATCAAATATTACAGCAGCCACATTTGGCCTGAATTTTTTGGCGCTCATTTCTTTTTTTCTTTAAGATCAAAATGACGTTCGCGAATTATTCTCACCACATCAAGCACGGGCATGTCCGGAAAATCTTCCCATTCCATTAGTTTAAATAAATATTTTTTCAATCTTCCACGTGACAATCCACGACTTTCCCAGTTTAAATATATTTCTTCATATCCTGTCGGCAAAGGGCGTCCGTCCAAATTTTTACGCAACAAAAATTTTATGGTACTGTCAGGATAATTTCCGACAAATTTAATCATCGATTTTAGTTCAATTGAGCCGTCTCCAAAAACCACATCGCTGTCATCCTCAATTTCTCCGTGTAATCCGCCTCCGTCAAAATCAAATTCTTCATCGTGATCGTCCGCATCAATTTCTTTAAATAATGAAGCAGCCGAAACCACGGGTTTTCCGGATGAAGATTTTATTGATTTTTCCCTTTCCGGTTCAGTTTTCCTCTCCGTACTTTCTACTGCAAGAGTCTGTTCAACCGCGGACTTTTTTGTTTCCTCAGACTGAGTGTCTTCTACTGATACTTCAGAATCTGTTAAAGAAACCTTATCTTCTGCACTTGCTGTTTCCGTGCTTAGTCCGGTTAATAAAGCACCTTTTTCCGGAATTAAACTTTCCGGAGTTTCAGCTTTTTCAGAATCGCCATCCCGGACAGACTGAGTGTGATCACGCACCAGTGAAAATGAAGGTGCAGGATTCTCAGGTTCATAAGACGGGAAAACAAAACGGCCTGCTCGACTCTGCTGCACATAATCCACCACAGGATCATAAGTAGTCTGATCTTCAACCAGAGCCTTGATATCTTTAGGGAATATCCAATCCAATTCAGGAGTTTTCGGCGTGCTGAAGTATTGACGGGCATCCTGAACGGCATCTTCAGAGAGACTCAAAGTGTCGCTGGCGGATTTATCCGTTGGAAAAATACCCTGTTGAAAATCTTCCAACAACGACTCTATTTGGTAAGCAGAAAAAAGCATGATTTTATGAATAAAAAGTTTAGTTCAAGTCAACATGTTTTTGATTTTTGCACTTTGCTGAATCGGTCCTTTCCGATACTGCATTTGACGACTGAGCTCGGCAATTTGTAATGAAACCGCTTTTTTTTCGCGCCCAACCACTTTTTCGAAATCCTTTTCTGAAAGCAGAATTTTTTCCAGTAATACCTGTAGGTTTACGTCCAGCTTTTGCTCATCTGACCGTAAAGGCCTGTCGTATTGCGAGTGCCATTTTTCGAGTAAAGAATCTATTTTTTGCAACTCTTCAAAGCAGTGGTCTTTTTGTGACATAAGTCCATCCAGCCCAACCTGATCTGATTCAGCGAATTGGCGTTGGGAAAATTCCAAAAACTTTATCAAAATCGATTCCTGTTTTTCAAGCAGCAGTTTCAAGTCACTGTCTGTCAACTGTTTATTTGCCAATACAAAACTCCGAAAAAATCTGTCCAAGCAAATCATCAGGTGTTGTTTCGCCGACTATTTCACCCAGGGCATTCAAGCAGGATCGTAAATCGACGGCAAGGAACTCTTCACCATTTGAATTCTCTAGTACTTCCCGTGCCAGATCCAATGCAGCCAGTGCTTTTTTAGCGGCCTGCTGCTGCCTGCGGTTTGTAATCCAGATTTCATCTTGCTGCGGCAGTCCGCCCAGAGTGGCTTTTGCATACAAACACGATTCGAGCTCATCACAACCGTCTCCACTTTTTGCTGAAATCAAAACTGAGTCCACTCCGGTAATTTCTTTGTGCCAGAGAGGCAGTTTTCCGGGAATTAGATCCTTTTTATTGAGTACGACAATTGCCCGTTCCTTGTCGATTTCACTGATTAAACTCAAGTCTTCTTCAGCAAGAATTTCACTGGCGTCTAAAATCAGCAAAACCAGGTCAGCTTTTTCCCGGACAATTTGTGTACGCCGGATACCTTCTGTTTCAATCAGATCGGCGGTCTTTCTAATTCCGGCAGTATCAGTTAAACGAAAAGCAACCCCCTGAATTTGTACTGATTCCTCGATGGAATCTCGGGTGGTTCCCGGAATGGTGGTCACAATCGCTCTCTGCTCACGCAGTAAAGTGTTGAGTAGCGAAGACTTACCGACATTCGGACGCCCAATCAGTACTACACCAAATCCTTCACGCATCCTTCGTCCCTGCTCTGCATGTAAAAGCAGGCTTTTTAAATCAGCACAAGCATTATCCAGACGCTGAAGACAATCTTTCTGCTGCGTGAATTCATGGCCTTCTTCCGGAAACTCGATACTGGCTTCAACCAGTGAAGCAATTGAGACTACCTGTTTTTTGACTGCATCAATGGCATGATAAAGATTGCCTTGCAGTTGCTGTGCAGCCAGTTTTGCTCCAACGTCCGAATCAGCATGGATCAAATCCACAACTGCTTCAACCTGTGTCAAGTCCAGGCGTCCATGCAAAAAAGCCCTTTGAGTGAACTCTCCGGCCTCCGCCAAACGCACTCCCTGCCGCAAAACCAAATCAAGGATGCTGCGTAAAACAAAGGGACTGCCGTGGCACTGAATTTCTACCACTTCCTCTGTCGTGTAGGAATGCGGCGCACGCATAACAACGACTAAAACTTGGTCGATAAGTTTACCGTCA
>DTUH01000171.1 GCA_012964265.1 Candidatus Lambdaproteobacteria bacterium | reverse complement strand
GGCGGAGTCGGTTTAGCTTTGGCAAATTGGATGATTGACGGCGATCCCGGCTTTGATGTTTGGGGGATGGATGTCAGTCGTTATGGGGATTGGGCGACACTTTCGTACACTAACGCCAAAGTGCAGGAAAATTATTCCCGCCGTTTTTCGATTCGTTTTGCGAATGAAGAACTCCCCGCAGGACGGCCGCTCCGGACAACTCCGATTTATGACAAACTGCTGAACGCAGGTGCGCAAATGGGAGAATCTTTCGGTTTGGAAGTGCCGCTCTGGTTTGCACCGGAAGGCGTTAAAGACGAATTTTCATGGCGGCGTTCCACAGATTTTGAACATGTTGCGGCGGAAGTTAAGGCGGTGCGTGAAGGTGTCGGATTGCTGGAAATTACCGGATTTGCCAAATATACGGTCGTCGGTTCCGATGCCGCCAAATGGCTAGATAAAATTTTGGCGTGTCGCATTCCTAAACCAGGACGCATGACACTTGCGCCGATGCTCAACGGAAACGGAAAATTGATCGGCGATTTCACGCTCGCCAATCTGGACAATGACGAATTTTACATCGCCGGTTCCGGAATTGCGGAGGAATATCATTTGCGTTGGTTTGAAACGAGCCTTACAAAACATTTTCCGGAATCTGCAGATGTCGAGATTATTCCGCACGGAACAGAAATTGTCGGACTTTCGATTGCCGGCCCGAAATCCCGTGAATTGCTGGCTAAAATAACTGACGCGGATGTTTCCGCCGAAGCCTTCCGTTTTATGGATATTCGTGATCTGGATATCGGCATGGTGTCCTGTTTGGCTGGACGCGTGAGTTACACCGGAGATTTAGGTTATGAATTGTGGATGACTCCGGATAATCAACGCTATGTGATGGAACTTTTACAAAAAGAAGGCGAAGAATTCGGCATCCGTTTTTTCGGGATTCGTGCTTTGAATGCTTTGCGTCTGGAAAAAAATTACGGTTCCTGGGCCACAGAATACCGTCCGCTTTACGGTCCGTTGGAAGCCGGATTGAGTCCTTTTGTTTCCATTAAAAAAGAATCCGACTTCATCGGCAAAGCCGCAGCAATCAAAGAAAAAACGGACGGCGGGAAATTGCGTTTGCGCACTTTTATCGTTACTGCGCAAGATGCGGATGTGATTGGTGACGAACCGATTTGGTTCGGTGATGATGTCAAAGGCTGGGTAACTTCCGGTATTTTCAAAAGCCGGGAAATGCTGAAAACCGACTTCCAGCGAAGGCGCAATCCGGTCTAAATCCGGCGGCAATAAATCTTGTCCAAAGTCCCACGGCGTTTCTTTGGGTGACCACGGTTTGCAGGCTTTTTCATAAGTTCCCATCAACATTCCCATTTGTTCTTGCCGCAAATAAAGTTCGCCGTCAAAATCGACAACACCCGGAAGTTCATGGCCATTTTGCTGATCAAAGGCTTCCACTTCCGGCATTTTGTCAGTCAAAAAATACATATGTTCCATCGCCAAAACAGGCAACTCCAAACCGACCATCCGCCCGACTTCCCGCGCCCAAAGTCCCCCGGCATTGACAATATGTTCCGCTTGGATTTCCTCAATCCGCACCGGTTGTTCCGGTTCTCCGGAGTCTCCATTTTCCAAAATCACCCGCCAGCCGCCGTTTGGATGCGGTTGTAAATCGCTCACACGCACATTTTGATAAATTTCTCCGCCTTGTTTTTTTGCCGCTTTGGCATAAGCCCAAGTTGTTCCGGAGGGGTCTAAATGACCTTCGAGCGGATCATGCAATGCTCCGACAAAATGGTCCGGATTGATCAGCGGCATGAGTTTCTGCGCTTCCTGCGGAGTGATGATTTCGGTGTCCATGCCCAAATAACGGCCTTTGGCGTGAATACTTTTGAGCCAGTCAAAACGCTCCGGAGTTGCCGCCAACATGATCCCGCCGGTCATGTGCAAACCGATTTCCTGTCCGGAAATTTCTGCAATTTCCCGATAAAGATCAATCGTATATTGTTGTAATTTGGCAACATTCGGATCACCGTTGATGGTGTGAATTCCTCCTGCGGCGTGCCAAGTGGAGCCGGAAGTCAGTTCGGAACGCTCCAGCAAAACTGCGTCTTTCCAGCCTAATTTTGTCAGATGATACAGAACACTGCATCCGACTACGCCGCCACCGATGACGACTACTTGTGTCTGTGATTTCATCAATAAATTAAAACAGTAAATAAAAACAAATTTTATTACAGAATTCGTGAGTTACTAGTTCTAGTAAGATACTAATATT
>DTUH01000170.1 GCA_012964265.1 Candidatus Lambdaproteobacteria bacterium | reverse complement strand
ATTTTAGTGACTCAACTTTATTTACATCAAGAGGGTGTGACAAAACCGGGAGCGGCACCAGCATTTTTTACATTGTATGGAATAAAAAAATACTATACTTTTTTCAATCAATTGACCTGTTTCAAAGGCAACTCATATTGACGTTCGCCATTGAATTGGAAAAATGCGTTTGCAACTGCAGATGCGGTTGGGACTAAGCCGATTTCGCCTACACCTTTCGCACCACAGGGTCCGAATTCATCCGGCTCCTCTATGCCTATTACCACTATTTCAGGCGTGGCCGCGGCACGAATCATTCCAAGTTTGCCGAACTTAGTGTGTACCGGGCGCCCTTCTTCCATTTCGAATTTTTCAGAGAGCGCATAACCCAAGCCCATGTGAACTGAGCCTTCGAGCTGTCCCTCAAATAAAATTGGATTGACGATTCTTCCGGCATCATGTGCGGCAAAAACGGTTTCCACTTTTCCGGAATCATCCAGCGTCACAACTTGCGTGGCATAACTGTAAGAATAATGTGTTTGTGGTTCATCTGCATTTGCCTCAATCGACGTTGTCCAGTCGCAGACCCATTCACCCACGTATTCACGACCAACCAATTCTTCCAGTGAATGAGTTTCCAAATCAGCTTTCAATTTTTTCCCTGCGTCCAAAACGCTGTTTCCTATGAGTGACGTGCCGCGGGAAGCTGTTGTCATTCCACAGGGAGTGTCTTTTGAAGTATCTACCTTGACTGAAATGAAATTCGGATTGACACCGGTTGCTTCACATAAAAACTGAACGGCCATCGTAAAAACTCCCTGCCCCATTTCTGTCCAGCCGTGATGGATAGTAATTTCGGTCGGTGATTCAATCACCACCCGGACTTTGCTTTCGTCCGGAACTCCGTTGCCGATTCCAGTATTTTTCATACCACAGGCAATTCCCGCGAATTTTGCACTTTGGAACTGCTCTTTTACGGCCAGTAATGTTTTTTGAATACCGATTCCGGAAGTGATTTTTTGACCGGTCGAGGTACGGTCGCCGGGCTGGAGTGCATTGTCGTAACGGATTTGCCAGCGGTCAAAGCCACCCTGTGAACAAAGTTCGTCAACACAACTTTCAATGGCAAAATTGATTTGATTAACACCAAAACCACGCATCGCTCCGCACGGAACATTGTTGGTGTAAACGGCACGACTGCGGAGATTCACAATTGGAATGGAGTATGCACCGGCTGCGTGTCCGGCAGCGCGCTCAAGTACTTTCATGCCAACCGACGCATAAGCACCGGTGTCACCAATGATATCTGCTTCAACAAAAGTCAGCTTGCCGTTTTTGTCACAGCCGAGGGACATTTCCATTATCATTGGATGCCGTTTCGGATGCATGCAGAGTGATTCCGGCCGGGTCAGGGCGACTCTTACAGGTACTTGAAGCAGCTGTGCAAACAAGGCCGCGTGACCCTGTACAGAGAGATCCTCCTTGCCGCCAAATCCTCCTCCATTCGGCATCAAAACGACGACCACTTTTTTTTGCGGAAGTCCTAAAATTTTACTGATACTGCTCCTGTCTTCATAAACTCCCTGACTCTGGGAAAAGACCTCAACGCCGCCTTCCAATGGCTGTGCCACACAGCACTCGATTTCTAAAAATGCGTGCTCAATACGTTGTGTTGTATAGGTTCCTTTTGTGACAAAAGCACTTTCTTTTTCTGCCTTCTTGCTATCTCCACGCTTTATCTCAGTGGTGGACAACAAATTTCCTTTTTTGTGAATTTGTGGGCAATTTTTGGAAAGAGCATCAAACGGATCAGTAATCGGTGTTAATACCTCATATTCCACATCTATCAGAGCAACTGCTTCACGCGCAATCTGTTCGGTTTCAGCCACAATTCCTGCCAGGACATCTCCAACGTAACGTGTTGTTTCTCCACGTTTCAGCATCAGCGGCCAGTCTGGAACAATCAGTCCCGTGAACCGTTCTCCCGGAATATCTTCTGCAGTGAAAACCCGCAACACACCATCCAGTTTTTCTGCAACGGAAGTGTCGATTTTCAAGACCTTTGCCCTGGGATGGTCGCTGAATTTCAAAGCACCGTGTACCATCCCTTCAAATTTCAGGTCTGCGACATAAGGCGCTTCACCGGTAGCAAGCCTAAGTGCGTCATATTTTGGCAGGCTCTCACCGACTTTCCCGCTGCTTTGTGGAAGCTCAATTTTAGCATTGCTTCGCAGAGCTTCTGCCGCAGTGAGACAGGACTTGGTAACTTTTTTATAGCCGGTGCA
>DTUH01000169.1:706-2285 GCA_012964265.1 Candidatus Lambdaproteobacteria bacterium | reverse complement strand
TAAGGAAAGCAGAAACAGTAGTAACGATTTCATTTTCAGTATTCAATTTTATTTTTTTAGTTTTTTATAATCGCTATATCAATTTCCCTTTATAGTAAATTCAAGGTGTTCCTCAGCTTTCGCCGTATTCATATTCCTTAAACTATTGAGTACCATCTCAAATTCTGTAGCGGTGTATGTTGTCCCTTCCTTGACAGTGTCAGGAAACTTGCCAGTCGTTGAAAGAGCAATCAAAGTGTATTTCCCAACTTCATTCGGTACGAAACGAATAAGGGTATAAGTTTTGTTCTTGATCCACTTCCTTGCTCCAGTTTCTTTCTCCAGTTTACCTGTGGTGCCGTCCCAAGAGTATATCCTCACACGACAACGCTTCTCGCAGCTACCGGATACTTTGGCCTCCTTCCCCAAGATGTAGTTACCTGCAATATTGGAGGAGAGCTTCAGCATAAAGTCGTTCTTGATGCGCTGCTTGAGGAATGGAACAGATATCTCAAGCTTAAAGGATGCTTTGCGTCTTACGAGATTATTGGAAATGGCTTCAGGTAATTGGTCTTGAAGTGACTTTGGATCGGGGATAGCCACGAAGGTGAGGATTCCAGTGCTGTTTAAGGGAGCCAATTGGAGCGTGGCAACACCATGGGGATCTGTCAAAATGGGGACATCTTTGGTATGCTTGGACATAAAGACGATTGGGAAATTGCGAACCGCAAGAGTGTCATTATCCGGTTGCATAACAACCTGAACCTTGAGCGGTTCTGGAGTTTGCCCTGGCTCCAGGTCCTGCTCGTTCCCTGAATGCGCTATCAGATGTACACTTCCAAGCCACTGTTCCTCTAACTCCCTGGCATCTGTGATGAACAGATCCCGTTTCATGGTAGGCTGTTTTGGAGCCATGGATTTAAGCTCTTGCAGTTGCTTCAGAGCACTAAGAAGATTCCCTTGCCTTGCTAATGTTTTTGCAGACCTAAGCCTCTTGGTAAGCATAACTTCAGAGTCAAGGATAGCCTGCTCTTTTTTCTGCTCTTCCTCAGCTGCTTTCTGGACAGCTTCCTCAATCGCATAATCGAGTTCAACTGTTGGAATTTCGGCCAGAACAAAGTATTTGTACGCGACTTCCTTTTCAGCATCGTACTTTGACTCTAAATGCCAAATCCTAGACTTGAGCCGCTTAGTCACTCCTCCAAACAGTTGTTCTTGAAATGAGCGTCCAGAAATTGTTTCATTGATTCTGCTGCCTTTTAGCCCAAAGGTTTTGGCAAGACGTTCCACCTTCCCGCGAGCATCCGTACTAATGTATTTCACCGCTTGGTTGGTTGCCACCTCACAGGCATTGTCGCGTGCACTCTGCTCAGTGGAAAAAAAAGTGGATACCCCAACAAAGGACATTTTCCCCTCTGCCTCAACGGGTTCATTTGCTGTCCATTCAGGACGTTCAGGTTTGACGGGCTTTGGAGGAGGACCGGTACACCCCACCAAAACTAGTACCAGGAGCAAAACAATGTAAACTGAATCGGGCTTCTTCACTTTTCAATTACGATTAGATTAATCACAAGTTCAGGTGAAACAAAAACTTGAACTA
>DTUH01000169.1:0-696 GCA_012964265.1 Candidatus Lambdaproteobacteria bacterium | reverse complement strand
GTGTTTTTCACTAAGAAATAGTTATTTTTTGCCTTCATTAGCTCATAAATAGATTAATCCATAAATCCGTCTTTACTCATTTGGGAATGGAATTCAGCTTCATTAAGAGCCTGTTCCTTTGCTGCAGCTGTATTCGCATCTTTTGACCTTTTGCGTGCGTCTTTTTCGGCATTAGCATGTGCGTTCTTGAGTGAGTCATCTAGTACGGAAATGGGAATCCGGGTAAGTACGAAGTATATATAACCGTCTGATTTGATTTCATAATACCACTGCTTCGCCTTAAGTTGTCTAGACACGGCTCCATAGACTTGTTTTTGAAATTCGCGTCCACCGATTGTTTCATTGATGGTATCAGCCTTTAACCCGAAGGTTTTTGCCATACGCAGACTCTTCCCTTTAGCAAAGTTCCCCAGAAACTGGACTGCACGCTCAGTAGCTTTCTCGTATGCATTGTCTCGCGCACTTTGTTCAGTGGAATATACAGCAGAGACACCCACAAAGTGTTTCATTCCGTCTTCATCATCAGGTTCTGTCATTGCCCAATCTGGGCGATCGGGTTTGCTTTGAGATTGAGGTTCAGGTGGAGGCGTTGGCATGGCACACCCCACCAGTGCAAGCAAGGCGAGTACAGTGAAAAGTTGGGCTGCGGCTTTTTTCATGGATTGGACTTTCATTTTGACCTCTTTTGATCAGGTT
>DTUH01000168.1 GCA_012964265.1 Candidatus Lambdaproteobacteria bacterium | reverse complement strand
ATTCTAACGTTTTTATCGCCACCGGAACGGGAATTGCGCCGTTTCATAGTTTTGTTCGTACCTATCCAGAGTTGGACTATCTAATTTTACACGGTACACGCCTTGCGGAAGAAAACTACGAAAGCGCACATTATACCACCGAACGCTATGTGCAGTGTGTTTCCCAAGAAAACGGTGGATGTTTTCAGGGGCGTGTGAGCGATTATCTGCGACAAAATCCGCAAGGAGCGGACAAGCATTATTATTTATGTGGAAACCGGAACATGGTCAATGAAGTTTATGATATTTTAAGGGAACAAGAGGTTTCCGGTTCAAACATCATGTCGGAAGTATTTTTTTAAGGAACAAATGAAAGTTGCAATTTCTTATCCTCCCATCGTGAATAATCATGGCCAGAAGGCGATGGTTTCCCAAAACCGGAATGTTCAGTATTTCCAGAAACCGACTTATTTGTTGCCCGTCGTGCAGGCGCAAGCAGCAACATGGTTGCAGCAATTGGGGCATCAAGTGTTTTGGGATGACGGCAATGCGCAGTTGAAAAACTACCAACAATGGCGGGATGATTTGGTGCTGGAATCCCCGGATGTGGTTGTTTTTGAAAGCACAACTCCTGTGATGAAGTTTTATTGGAAAGCAACGACGGAACTCAAAAAATTACTTCCGGAAACCATATTCATAATGACCGGCTATCATTCGATGCGCCGTCCGGAAGAAACTTTGCAGGAGTCTCCAACGGACTTGGTTTTGTGCAGTAACCACATAGATTTTGTGCTGGCCAAGCTGATTCCATTCATCGAAAATAATCATCCGGATTGGCGGGAAACCTGTGACATTGAAGGCTTGATGATCCGGTTGGAAGACGGCAGCACCCGCGACACTGGACGATTCCGGCAAGTGGAGCCGCTGGAAAAATCGCCGTTGGTGGATCGGGATTTGGTGCATTGGAAAAATTATGCGGAAGAAAACGGAAATTATCTGCAAACTCCTGGAACTTACGCTTCCAGTGTGGTCCGTGATTGCATGTTTGGTAAATGCACATTTTGCCGCTACAACGGCGAAGACCTGACGTTTTCCATGCTTCCCGTTGAACAAAGTTTGGATGAATACGAACGTCTGGTCAACGATTATGGAGTTCAAGAAATTTTCGATGATTCCGGAGTTTGGTATCGAGGGAAAGAGGCGCGTGAATTTGCGCAAGGAATCATTGACCGGGGTTTGCACGAAAAAGGTTGTTATTTCGGTTTCAACACTCGCTTTGAATATTTAGATGAAAAAACAATTGCTTTGCTGGCCAAAGCCAACTTTCGTTTTATTTTGATTGGTCTCGAATCTGCCGATGATGAAACCTTGGCTCGTCTGAACAAAGGTTACCAGATACAACATGTGGAGCGTTGTTTGAGCTGGATGACAAAATACGGTTTGCATCCGCACCTGACAATCATGGTGGGATATTATTGGCAAACTCAGGAGCAACTCGATCACACGGTTTCTTTCGTCAAAGATTTGATGTTCCGCGGACTGGCCCGCACCCTTCAAGTTACGCTTTGCACGCCATTGGATTTCACGGCATATCATGAAGAATGTCTCAGAGAAAATGTTTTGCTGACCCGGAACTACGACGATCACGATATGAGCAAACTCATCGTGCAAACACCGATTCCGCATGATGTGTATTATCAAGCGGTGCGTGAAATGTATTCGATTGCGTTTCATCCGCTATTTATTTTGCGACAAATCCGCTTTTTATTGAGCTTCCGGAAACGGGATTGGCAATTCCTTTTTATTTATGGAGTAAGGGCGATTCGCAGGGTGCGTCAACATATATTTAATTTGACCCGTGAGCAGGGAAAGTCCGACGGACGGCTCGAACCCGCACCAGCGGACTGAACAAAGTTTTTAAATGAAACGCTTACTTGTTGAACATTTACCCCTTTCCGTACTGATTGGAATTATAGGCTGGTTGGCTGGAGGCAGTTGGCTGTGCGTTCCGTTTGCTTTAGCGGTTGGGTGGTGTATTGATGCCGACCATCTTTTTGATTTTGCTTATTATTGGTTGCGGCACAGGAAGAATCCGGATTGGTCTTTTATTCTTTCCGGTGGATATTTCGACATAAACGGGAAAATATTTGTCCCGCTTCATTCTTGGGAGTTAACATTGATTTTAGTAATGGGACTCGGTTTTTTTACACAAAATTGGATTTTAGCATTCACTACTGGAGCGGCCCACACCACCCATTTGCTTCAAGATATGCGAGCTTACAAAGTGCGGGTTTTAGGATACAGTTTGATTTCTCGTGCTT
>DTUH01000167.1 GCA_012964265.1 Candidatus Lambdaproteobacteria bacterium | reverse complement strand
GCAAGATAAGCTCCGTCTTGACCGGTGATGCCTGTGATAAATGCTACTTTTTTCATCTTTAATTAAATGTTTAGAAAGTTTTTGTGTGTATTCCTAAGACTGTGAACCGGATGCAAGTTCAGCAGCATGAACATTTTTAAGAGCAAGGCTGACACGATCGAAACCAGCTTGTAGTTCCTCGTTTGAAATATTCAGCGGCGGTAAAAACCTCAGCACATCGGGTCCCGCGACCAGTACCAATACTCCGTAATTCTGACAGGCCGTGACCATGGCAGGTGCTTTGTTTTTCCATGCTTTTGAAAGCACTGCACCAATCATCATTCCACGTCCGCGAATGTTTTCGAACAAACTTAATTCGTTGTTGAGTGACTCAAGGTGCTTTCTAATGATTGCTCCTTTTCGTACTACACCAGACAACATTTCCGGAGTATTTATTTTCATGAACGCAGCTCGTGCGACAGCTGTAACAATCGGGTTCCCTCCGAATGTAGTGCCGTGGTCTCCTGGTTTAAAGCATTGCGCGACTTTTTCTGTGCAAAGCATTGCACCAATAGGGAGTCCACCGCCCAACGCCTTGGCCATAGTGACAATGTCCGGAATCAGTTTCGGTACAGTTGCTTTCAGTGGCTCAGGACTTTCCTTTTGGGCCTGCGCTTCAGTATCATCCCACTGGTAGCCAAATAATTTTCCGGTACGTCCCATTCCACTTTGTATTTCATCAAAAATCAAGAGCGCGTTGTGTTGATCACAAAGATTTCTTAAATGAAGTAAAAATCCTGATTTTGCGGTATTAACCCCGCCTTCTCCCTGAATCGGTTCTATCATTACTGCGCAAGTTTGAGAACCGATCATTGCTGTTGCTGCCTCAAAATCATTAAATGGACAGTAACGAAATCCTTCCGGTAGCGGCTCAAATCCTTGTTGATATTTAGGTTGCGCAGTGGCGGTGACGGTGGCAAGCGTTCGGCCATGGAACGAACCTTCAAATGTCAGGATCTCACGTTTTTCAGGAGGATGAATCAAGCTTGATGATTTGCGTGCAAGCTTAATTGCCGCCTCATTTGCTTCTGCTCCGGAATTGCAGAAAAAAACACGATCCGCAAATGTTGCTTCCACTAAACTTTCAGCCAGTTTTATGGCCGGTTCAGTGAGATACAAATTTGTTGTATGCCAAAGTTTTCCGGATTGTTCAGTCAAGGCATGCATTAGTTCCGGATCCTGATGCCCTAGACTGTTGACAGAAATACCAGCGCCGAAATCAATGTATTCATTGCCGTCCCTGTCCCAGACTTTTGCTCCTTTACTACGAGTTAATATCAGGTTGGGAGCATAGGTTGGCAAAAAAACCCGTTGCGCGGTTGCTAACATTTCGGCGGTTGTGAGTTCTTCATTATGCTCTCGTTTTGTGTTATGGGCATTCACCGCATTACTTTCATTTACGGTTACAGTTTTCGCGGCTGAAATTTTTTCTGAAACAACATCTCCAAAATTCACTAATCGTTCACGATTTGCCATGCAGAATTCAACAAATCCATGCTCACTTACGGCTAGACGAATCATTCTTGGTAAGGCCTGATATAAGCGCCGAAATGCTGTGCGCATCAAAACTTCGTTTTGCAGGGCACCGGTCGGCAGGGCACCAAGTTTTTCCCTGATTAGTTTTCGGATTCGTGGAAGCTGGTCTTCTAGCAACATAGTGTGTTAGCTGATGGTTTCTTTAGTGTTTTTTTGTGCCTAAACAAAAGCTGTTTCTATAGTTTTTTGCCCTGGATAAAATTGGTTTTTAATACTAACTCATTTTGTTAATTAATTCAATCCTGACAGGGGATAAATCTGCATGACTTTAACAAACTGAAACAAATCCCAACTTGCCTGTTAAACCAACTATTTGATAAAATCATTTCGGTAAAAATAATAATCCAACTTACTAATTTTCTAAGGGATCAAATCTTGACAATCCTCAATATTCTCAAAAGATGCGTTATCCACCATCCAAAAAAAATACTCTTCTCAACTGTTTTATTGGGTATCATAGCTGTTCCGAGCCTGTTTTATATTGAAAAAGATCCCAGTCCTCATCTTTTACCACCCAGTCATCCTGTCCGTGTAGCGATGCAGCAGCTTCGTGAAGATTACACCGGTACCAATCCTGGTGTGTTCATCATGCTGGAAGCAAAGGATACTATTTTCAAAATTTCTACTCTGGAGCGTATCCAGCGTTTGACTGATGCAATCGAAAATCTAAAGTTATTGTCACCGGAAGATTTGGCTGATCTAAGTCAAATGGCAGAAAAGTTATCCACAGAAGCAGGTGAACAGTTCCGTAAAATCCTTCCAAATGAAGTCGAAGAACTCGATGACATGTTTTGGCTGGAATTTGCAGAAATTCGGGAATCACTCGAACAAAATTCATTGTGGCTTCCGGAATGGGATGACTTGATCCGGAATATAGAAGTTCGTGCCGCTCCGGTTGTGGAAGTACTTTCGATGTCGAATACTGATGATATTGTCGGTACAGATGATGGATTGGAAATTTCTCCAATTCTTGCGGAAATTCCTCAAACTTCCGCAGAGATGAAAAGTTTGCGCGCTCAAGTATTAGGTAACGAATTGTTCCGGAACTACCTTTCCAGCGAAGACGGACGACGTACCGGTATTTTTGTTGAATTGGCAACAAATGAAGATGATTCAGAAAATCTGTACGCAATTTATCAAGCACTGGAAAGAGTTTTTGAGGATAATCCAGGAGAAGATGTACATTACATCGCCGGGTTCCCAATAGTCGCCGCCACTTTGCGTACGGTGATTGATCAGGACACTAAGCGCTTCTTTCCTTTTGTGGCTCTGCTGGCCATCTTTTTCCTCTGGCTGACTTTCAGGCGGCCGAGTGGGGTTGCGGTCCCCATGCTGGTAGTTGGGTTTTCGATCTTGTTCACGCTGGCAATCATGGTTATTTTTGAGGTTCCGTTAAACAGCATCACATCTGCATTGCCGGTTTTTCTGATTTCGATTGGTGTAGCAGACGGTATTCACATGTTTTCCGAATATCGTGACAATCGTCTGGAAGGGCAACCCCGTGAAAAAGCTGTTTCGATGATGCTGGAAAAACTGGCTCTTCCGGTAACAATGACCTCGCTCACAACCGCAGTCGGTTTCTTTTCTCTCACAGTCAGTGATATTGTGCCGATTTTGACCTTTGGAATTTTTGTGGCAATTGGAACTTTGCTGGCAATGGTACTTTCACTGGTATTTATACCCGCATTGCTGATGCTGCTTCCGGAAAAGGAATCAGTGGCAGTAGGCGACACAGCAATAAATAATAGCAAAATCAGTAGAGTACATCAGGTGAATTTCATGGATCACCTGTTCCAAAAGTTTCTTGAGGGCATAACAGCCTGGGTTCTCAGCAATGCACGAATGATTTTGCTTGGAGCATTAGTGATTACCGGATTTTCTGTTTATGGACTTTTACAATTGAAAGTGGAAAGCAGTCTGGAAAGTTATTTCAAAGCAAACGCACCTTTTGTGGTAGCAAATAAGGCCATGGAAAAAATGTCGGGCAGTCGCACGATCAACATTGTTATTACAAAAAATGGAGAAGATGAACCATGGAAAAACCCTGAAAATTTAAAGCTCGTTGAAAATTTTCAGAATTATCTGATGCAGGAACAAAGAGTCAAACGTACATTCTCACTTGTTGATTTGATCAAACGTATCAGCTATGCGTTTAACGAGAATCGTGCGGAATTCAATCGTCTGCCAGAATCTGTTGAATTGCTTGAAAGTGAAGTAACATTTGATGAAAACGGTCAAACTGGAAAACGCATCGTTAAGCACGAAGTCCACGGTAGGGATTTGGTCGCACAATATCTGGTGCTTTATGAAAATTCAGGCGGAGATGTGCTATCAGATGTGGTTGACAGTGAGTACAGGAAATTAAACTTGGCTGTTACAATCAGTTCCAGCTCGACGAGTGAGGAAGAAAAACTTCTGCAGCGTATCGAAGATTATGCAGCACGGCAATTCCCGCCTGATTTCAGCATGATTTCAGCGGGAATGGTTCCGATTAATGTGGCTACCAGCACTGAGGTTGTATCGAGTCAAATTCTTAGTTTGAGTGGTTCTTTACTGGCCGTATTCTTGATGCTCGTTTTGATTTTCCGCTCCGTTTACCGGGGAGTGTTGGGGATGATTCCACTAGCATTTACAGTACTGTTCAATTTTGGTGTTATGGGTTTTTTCGGTGTTCATCTGGATATTGGCACAGCTCTCGTAAGCAGCATTGTGATTGGCATTGGTGTTGATTACAGCATTCATTATCTGTCCCGTATGTTCAGTGAAATAGCTCAAGGTACTGAACTCCTGGATGCCATTGCTAAAACAGTCAAACGCAGCGGCAAAGCCATCACGGCGAATGCAGTAACAGTCGGATTTGGTTTTTTGGCGCTAAGTGTATCAGAATTTTTGCCATTGGTAACCCTGAGCTGGATGATCTGGCTCACCTTAAATATCAGTGCTTTAGCAACAATGATTTTACTGCCTGCACTGGCGGTGACATTACCCAATGTTTTGAAACTTAAACCGGCAATAACTGAGAACTAATTTAAAGCAAAAGCAAAAAAAGTATGTCAAATTCATTAAATACTTTTCACCGGCTGCAGGAAAATCTCAACCAAATAGTTCTAGGACAGGAACGTCTCATAGAACGACTGTTGATTGTCCTGCTGGCAGACGGTCATCTTCTGGTGGAAGGAGCTCCAGGACTTGCCAAAACACGGGCCATAAAAGCTCTTGGAGAAAAAATTGATGGAGATTTTCATCGTATTCAATTCACTCCGGATTTGTTGCCTGCGGATGTGACCGGTACTGAAATTTACCGTCCCCAAGATGGAAGTTTTCATTTTCAGGCAGGACCTGTTTTTCATAATTTGGTGCTGGCTGATGAAATTAATCGTGCGCCGGCAAAAGTCCAATCTGCTCTTTTGGAAGCCATGGGCGAGCGTCAGGTAACAGTTGGTGCCGAAACATATCCTCTTCCGGACTTGTTTTTGGTAATGGCAACACAAAATCCAATTGAACAGGAAGGTACTTATCCGCTTCCGGAAGCACAGCTTGACCGTTTTTTGCTGCATGTTTTGATTGATTATCCATCAGTAGAAAACGAGTTGGAAATAATGCGCCTCGTACGCAGTGAAGCGTTGAGTCAATTGAACAATGCAAATGGAAAAAAATCTACAATATCAGCTGTCAATCGAGAAAAAACCTCCATACAAAAAATTACTGCAGAAGATATTTTTGCCGCAAGAAATGAAGTTTTGAAAACCTACATGTCTCCCGAAATCGAAAGGTATCTGGTTGAAATAATTGCAGCCACCAGGACACCTGAAAGGTACAGTGATGAACTGGCGCGCCTGCTAACATGGGGTGCAAGTCCTCGAGCATCGTTGGCCCTTGACCGCTGTGCCCGTGCCCGTGCCTGGTTGCGTGAACGAGATTTTGTCACTCCGGAAGATTTGCAGGATTTGACTGGTGATGTACTGCGTCACAGAATTATTGAAAGTTATGAAGCTGAAGCGGATGGAATTACTCCGGATGACGTCATAAGTAAAATACTTGCTCTTGTTCCAGTTCCGTAGTTGTGTTTGAGCACTTCCCTGATGAGTGACTGACCCTCAGCAGACACATTTTTTTGTGATTAATTTTGCGTTGTAATTCAGCGTTTTATCTTGCTCCAGTTAAAACGATTTGTGTTCACATGAACTTTAGTTTTTTCTTAATTCACTCGTAAATTAGACTTGGATGAATAATTCAAAACAAAAAAACGGAGTTTGGCTTGGGAAAATGGAACTGCCCGAATTGTACCGGCTCGCAAATAAGAAAGTACACGTTACGGCTTCTCTAAACACCGGTACTTTCGGTGGTCCATATTTAACTAGGCTTAAGGGTAGAGGAATGGAATTTGCGGAAGCACGTCCTTATCAGCCCGGAGATGATGTTCGCCATATCGACTGGCGGGTGACTGCACGAACAGGCCGGACACATACAAAATTGTTCAGGGAGGAACGTGAACGTCCGGTAATGCTGGTCCTGGATCAGGCACGCCCGATGTTTTTTGGTTCACGCCAAAGATTAAAATCAGTCCAAGCCGCACGTTTTGCAGCATTGTTGGGATGGAGAGCACTATTAAGGGGGGATCGCGTTGGTGGTGTTTTATTTTCAGAAAAAATGCATCGTGAGTTTCGTCCAAGGAGTGACCGTCGTCATTATTTGCGGTTATTGTCAAATATCATGACTGAGCATAATCGTGTAGTTGACAGCATGAATCAGGAAGAGTGGAATTTCGAAAATAAGTTTTTGTTTGCGGAAGCCTTGAGGCGAGTGCGCCACGTGGTTCAGCCCGGAAGTTTAGTCTATGTTTTTAGTGATTTTTACGGATTTGAAGGAGAATGCAGGAAACACCTGTTTCAACTTTCTAAACAAAATCATGTGAAAGCATATTTAGTCATAGATCCTCTGGAAAAAGAAGCTCCATCTGCCGGACGCTATGCTATGAGTGACGGTAATAAAACTGCCTGGATTAACACCGGAAATAAACAAACACGGCAAATCTATGCTTCCACTTTTGATGATCAGCTAAAACGTTTAGCTGCAGAATTAAGGATTTGCAGAGTCAGTTTGGAGGTGCTGAGTACGGTTGACGATGTGTCCCTGATTTAAGAATTGTACTTAATAACACTTGGCAGTTAAAATAAAACTGGATTTAAGCTGTAGTGTAGTAAATGAATAATCATTTAGCTGTTCTTTCGTAATTAGAAAATGCCTGCCGAAAATCCTCTTTCAAACTTGAAGGACATTCATCTTCCTCCAGCAGTATCTTTTTGGCCTCCTGCACCCGGATGGTGGTTTTTAACAATTCTGTTTGTTTTGCTTACGTTTTTTTGCTGCCGATGGTTATGGAGAAGGCATAAGCGTCAAAGACCAAAAACTGATGCATTACTAAATCTAAAAACTCTGCAAAATCAATATAATAAAAATAATAATGCGTTAGCAACGCTGCGGAATTTATCACAATTACTGCGCCGTGCCGCACTGTCATTTTATAAACAGGAAGAGGTAGCCTCACTGCATGGACTAGCATGGTTGGAGTTTCTCGACAAAACGGGACAAACTATGGAATTTACTCAAGGCGCAGGTAAAATTTTCGGTACACAGGTTTATCAGCAGAAGCCGGATTTTGAACTGGATACTTTGTTTTTACTGGTTAAAAAATGGGTGACAGAGTGTCCGCAATTTCCTTGAACATCTAATACGGAAAATGTTTTTATTTGAAAATGGCGCTTTTGAATTTATTTGGCCATTGTGCGCTTTGTTCTGGCCACTGCCGCTTTTTGCACGGTTGCTTGCACCACATGAGCGTCATGCTCAGGCTCTTCGTGTACCCTTTTTTCAACGTATTGCGGATTTGCCTCAAGCCGGATTGTCCAGGTCAAAAAACACAAAAACACTGATTGCTGCCGGATTTGTCTATAGTTTAATTGTCCTTGCGGCAATGCGGCCACAATGGGTGGGTGAACCGGTTGAATTGCCTGTTTCCGGACGAAGTGTGATGCTTGCGGTTGATCTTTCAGGAAGCATGAAAGAAAAAGATCTGGAGTTGAATGGTGAGGCTGTGACACGGCTTGCAGTAGTTAAATCTGTCTTGCGTCCCTTTATTGAACGCCGTAAGGGCGATCGTCTGGGGCTGATTTTGTTTGGTGATCAGGCATATCTTCAAACTCCACTGACTTTTGATCGCAAGACTTTGGCGCAAATGCTTGAAGAAGCAGAATTGGGAATTGCCGGACAGCGCACTGCAATTGGAAACGCAATCGGACTCGCCGTAAAAAGAATGAAAGATCTTCCGGACAGTGAAAAAGTGTTGGTTCTACTCACAGATGGCCAGAACACCGCTGGAGAGGTTTCTCCGGAAGATGCGGGACGTATGGCAAAAGAGACCGGATTACGAATTCATACAATTGGTGTTGGTGCAGATGAGGCGTGGGTGAGAACTTATTTTGGTAAGCAAAAAATTAATCCGTCTGCAGAACTTGATGAAGCCATGCTGCAAGCATTAGCCGGTCTTACAGGAGGCAGTTATTTTCGGGCACGAAGTACCGATGAACTGGAAACAATTTATGCCCTGATTGATAAAATTGAACCTGTTGAAAAAGAAAAAGAAGTATTCCGTCCACGACAGGCGCTGTTTGTATGGCCACTTGGTCTTGGAGTATTAACGCTCGGAATTTGGGTAGTAGTTTTAATTGTTCGTAATTAATAATTTATTGATATTATTGAATTATATACCAAAAATATTTTGTTGAGTGAATTTCATTTTTTGCGTCCTCTGTGGCTGTTGGCCCTGCCTTTACTCTGGTGGCTGGTGTTTCGTTTACTTGGCAAATGGAGGAGTAAAGGAAATTGGGAAGAAACGGTTGAGCCACATTTGCTGGAGTTTCTGGCGACTTGGCCCGGCAAGCAAAAAACAAGATTACTTCCGTGGATTATGTGTTTTGCGGGAACTTTGATTTTTCTGGCATTGTCAGGTCCTGTCTGGAAAAAAATTCCACAACCGCTGCTGAAAAAATCGCATGAAAGGGTGCTGGTTCTAGATTTGTCTTATTCAATGCTGGCAACTGACATAAAACCGACTCGAATTGATCGTGCGCGTTTTAAATTGGAAGACTTGTTAAAACGTTTTGTCGAAGGTGAAACAGCGCTAATTGCTTATGCGGGAGAAGCATTTGTGATCAGTCCATTGACACATGATCCTGCCACAATTGTAGCGCTTCTTCCGGGGTTACGGCCCAATATCATGCCTGTTCCAGGAAGTCGTTCGGACCTTGCTATTGAACTTGCAGCGGATTTGTTGAACCGCAGTAATGGCGGAAATGGTCATATTATCTGGGTTACAGATGGAATTGAAGGAGCCGATTATTCTGCGCTTGAAAATGCTGTGGGCTGGAACCGTCTGTCAATCATCGCGGTTGGAACGGAATCCGGCTCGCCTATTGCTTTGTCTGGAGGAGGTTTTTTAAAAGATAAAAACGGAGCAATTGTTTTTTCAAAACTGAGAACTAAACCTTTAGAGAAATTGGCCAGGCATTCTCAGGGTGCATTCACAGTTTTGAGTTTGGATGATCAGGATGTTAATAAAATAATTGAAACAGAAACTGTTGCTGCGGACTTTGTAGAAGATAAACAGCAGAGGACTACAGACAGGTGGAATGAAGAAGGTCCATTGCTGTTGTTGCTAGCACTACCACTGTGTGCATTACTTTTTCGACGTGGACTATTGCTTTCCTGGAGCTTATTGGTATTGTCAGGAGTCACAACCATGCCAAATTCCGTAAAGGCTTTTAGCTGGGATGATTTATGGCTGAGACCGGATCAGCAGGCGGAAAAACTGTTTCAGCAAGGTGAGACTAAAGTTGCCTCTCAACTTTTTGAAAATCCTGAATGGAAAGGTACTGCGGCCTATCGATCAGGTGACTATGAAAATGCAATTGAACAATTTTCACAAAAGAATCGTCCACTTGCAAATTTCAATCGTGGAAATTCACTGGCGTTTGCAGGGCGTCTAGAAGATGCGCTGGAGGCTTATCAGCAGGTTTTGGCAGAAAGTCCGCAACATGAAGATGCTCAGTTCAATCGTGATTTGATAGTAAAATTATTGAAAGAAGAACAGCAAAATCAACAGAAAAAAGAGAAAGAAGGCAGGCGGCAAAATATCAAACAGAGAGAAAAGGATGATTCGGCAGCAGCAAAAGATGGACAAAATACGCAAACTGAACAGGAATCATCAGCTGAAAAAAATGATTCAAGCAATCAGCAATCTTCTGAGTTACAAAAAAATAATTCAGTAAAACAATCAATTGCAGATGTTGATGACATGATCGAAAATACTGAAAATACTGATTCAGTTAAAAATGAGGGTGAAGAGAAAAAAGTTAATAAATCCGCAGAACAAAAAATTGCCTCAAATAATAACCGGGATTTGACTCCGGAGGCGCAGTCAAAACAACAGGTACTTGAACAGTGGCTCAGGAAAATTCCTGATGATCCGGGACGTTTGTTACGTAACAAAATGCAGTTGGAATTTAAACGCCGTGGAAAACAAAGAATACAGAATGAACAATATTGGTAAAGGATGAGAAAATTACTTTATTTTGGAATATTGATCTTGTCTGCTAATACCTGCTGGGGAGAAGTCTCCGCATGGGTTGAAAATAATCCTGTGGTTGTAGGTGAGATGTTCCGGCTGCACGTTGAAGCAAAAAATATGGATGATGCGGAAGAACCGGATTTAAGTGCAATTCGCGGTTTGCAGGTCTTGAATCGAAGTGTGCAAAATCGAACTTCCATAGTCGGAACTTCGATTACACGTACAGTGAGTTGGACTTATGTTTTGCTTGCACCCTCTTCCGGCAACTATCTAATTCCTGCCCTGCGTGTTGGCAGTGAACTAACATCCCCGATTACATTGAAGGCAGTCGATTCTGTCCAAAATGCGCAGCAGAAAGTTGTACGCCTGGAAGTTGATGTAACTCCAGGAAAAGTTTATCCGCAACAACAGGTTCTTGTCCGTTTAAGGATTATTCGAACAGGTGTTCAACTCGAAAATGAATCGTTGACTCCATTTGAAATTGCTGGAGCACAAATAGAAAAGCTGAACCAGATTTCTTTCCAAAGCCTCAAAAACGGGAAAAGACAAATGATAACTGAAATATCCTACGTTTTGCTTCCGGAAAAAAGTGGGACAATTGTGCTGCCGCAGGTTCGTTATCAGGGAGATGAAATCCGTGGTGGAAATTCATCCGGAAACTTTGGGAATTTCGGAAGTTTTGGAAATTTCGGAAATCTTTTTCAAAAAAGGGGCCGCAGAATATTCAGCACC
>DTUH01000166.1 GCA_012964265.1 Candidatus Lambdaproteobacteria bacterium | reverse complement strand
GCAATGTTATGCTATTGCCCGGCAAATGAAGTCGCTGCGGAAGATTTTTCTTGGTCTGGAAGCAGCATCTTTTCAGGATGAAATATTGATGCCCGTTGAGTCAAAAAAACGTATTCTACAAGCATTGTACGAACAGTAATTGATTCCCCGACATACTAAAGTTATTTCATCCGGATTTTTTCACATAATTCTGATTTCAAAGACTCATTTTATTGCAATTCCCTGTGCTGCTGACTTTCCGAGAAGTTGACAAAAGGGATGTAATACTTGAAGCCGGTCAGCAAACCCGCCTTAGAATGGATTAGTACAATCCATCCCGCACGCAGCAAGTGATAATTCAGAAAACAAATGCTTTCTAAGAAAATCAATATAAATAAAGTTCTCCTGGTCAGCGTTGCAGCAATCA
The DNA here is from genome assembly GCA_012964265.1 of Candidatus Lambdaproteobacteria bacterium. Taxonomy (GTDB): domain Bacteria; phylum SAR324; class SAR324; order SAR324; family NAC60-12; genus Arctic96AD-7. Next base: position 1,909 of record DTUH01000166.1, on the reverse strand, counting down.
TTGTGATTTTGTTTTTCGTTTTAGATTTACAAAACTTCTTAACACTTGAATATCTTAAATCCTCAAAAGCATTATTCATTTCATACTACGAGTCAAATCCTATTTTGGTGTTAGGCAGTTATTTTTTGATTTACGTGATCATGACTGCGTTTTCACTTCCTGGTGCAGTCTGGTTGACTTTGGGAGGAGGCGCGTTATTCGGTTTGCTGACAGGCACTATAGTTGTTTCATTTGCCAGCACCATAGGCGCGACCCTGGCTATGTTAATCTCCCGCTTTTTATTGCATGACTGGGTACAGGGACGTTTTGCGCAACAGATGCAAACCATAAATTCCGGCATTGAAAAGGACGGTGGTTTCTATTTGTTTACTTTACGTCTTTTACCCGTAGTTCCATTTTTTGTAATCAATATGGGCATGGGTTTAACTCCGCTGCGTACTCTCACTTTTTACTGGGTCAGTCAACTGGGAATGCTTCCGGGAACCCTGATCTATATCAACGCCGGTTCGGAACTCGCAAAAATTGAATCTTTGGGTGACATTCTTTCTCCGACATTGATCGGTTCGTTCGTTCTGCTTGGAATTTTTCCGCTGGCTGTCAAAAAAATAATAACTGTTTTTGAAGCAAGACGGGGAGAAAAAAATGTCTAAAACCGATTACAATCTCATTGCCATTGGTGCAGGTTCCGGAGGACTGGTAAGTTCTTTTATCGGTTCTGCAGTTAAAGCGAAAGTTGCTTTGATTGAAAAAAATAAAATGGGCGGAGATTGTCTTAACACCGGCTGCGTACCCAGCAAGGCACTCATCAGCAGTGCAAAAGCAGTTCAGGTGCTGAAAAAACATTCACTCTACGGATTGAAAAATGTGAGTTACGAAGTCGATTTCGCGCAAACAATGGAGCGTGTGCAGGAAATCATAGCCAAAGTAGAACCGCATGACAGCGTTGAGCGTTATTCCTCTCTCGGAGTTGATTGTCATAGCGGCGAGGCTATGATTCGTTCACCGCATGAAGTGGAAGTCAATGGTCGGGTTTTGACTACAAAAAACATCGTGGTGGCAACAGGCGCACGGCCTTTTGTACCACCGATTCCGGGTTTGGAAGACGTTCCGTTTTCACATTCTGACAATCTCTGGGAACTCCGCAAACAACCCGAACATCTGGCTGTGATCGGAGGCGGACCCGTCGGTTCAGAATTGGCACAGGCCTTCCGGAGACTTGGATCTGAAGTGACAATGTTTAATCTTGGCCCCGGAATTTTGCCGCGCGAAGATTTGGATATGGTGCAGTTCATCTGTGATTCTTTTGAAAAAGACGGTATCAATCTGCTGGACGAAACAACCATTGAGCGTATCGAAAAACTGGGAAATACATCACGAATTCATTATTCAAGACACGGTGAAAAACAACATTTGGACGTGGATCATATTTTGGTCGCCGTTGGCCGTATTCCATACACTTTTGGATTTGGTTTGGAGAATCTTGGGGTGGAACTGAATAAAAATAAAACAATCAAAGTCGATAAGTATTTGCGTTCCAGTATCCGGAATATTTACGCTTGTGGCGATGTTGCAGGACCATATCAATTCACCCACATGGCCGGACACCAGGCATGGTATGCCACCGTCAACGCACTGTTTGCACCATTTAAAAAATTTGCTGTGGATTATTCCGTAGTTCCCTGGTGCACCTACACTGATCCGGAACTGGCAAGGGTTGGTCTCAGCGAAGATGAAGCAAAAGCACAGAATATTCCTCACGAAGTAACGACTTACGGAATTGACGATTTGGACCGGGCCATCACCGACCGCATGGATTACGGAAAAGTCAAAGTCATAACACCCATCGGAAAAGATAAAATTTTGTTGAGTCCGATTCCGTGTTTCATAGCCAAAGTAAATTCCACCAGCA
>DTUH01000165.1:1504-2320 GCA_012964265.1 Candidatus Lambdaproteobacteria bacterium | reverse complement strand
AGACAAGTTGGGACAAATGTTGCTCCGCAAAGAGATGGAGATTAGTCATCCAATATATTTGGTGTCAGATGATATTTATCGCTACCTGGTATATGACGGGTTAACTAACAGCAACGTTTTTCTGAGCTACCCAAATTCGATTTTAGTTAATTCCCACTCCAAAGATCTGGGACTTGCCGGTGAACGGATTGGTTACATTGCGATTCATCCGGACATAACTGAAAATGAAGAATTGCGGCAAGCGCTGATAATGTGTAACCGCATACTCGGTTTCGTCAATGCTCCTGCAATGATGCAGAAAATATTGCCCTTACTTGGAAACGCGAGAGTTGACATCTCAGTATATGAAAAATCACGCGACAAAATTTTCTCCATGATTAGTGAATTGGGATTTGAGGCAGTCAAACCTCAGGGCGCTTTTTACATTTTTCCAAAATCACCTGATCCGGATGATGTAGCGTTTGTTAAACGGGCACAGCAGGAAAACATTTTGCTTGTTCCTGGATCCGGATTTGGCGGTCCAGGGTATTTTAGAATTTCGTTGTGCTGTACTCATGAAACCATTGAAAATTCATGTCCTGGATTTGAGCGTTTGGCAGAATACTATGGTTTGTAATATTATTAACATAAAATAAAATGGCACAGAAAAAGAACATTTTGCCTCTGGTTGGAGTAATCATGGGCAGCACATCCGATTGGGAAACGATGAAGGAAACCTGTGAAGTCCTGGACGAATTAGGTGTTTGTTATGAAAAACGTGTTGTTTCGGCCCACCGCACACCTGAGCGGATGGCTGGCTCAAATCCCAATTCACTA
>DTUH01000165.1:0-1494 GCA_012964265.1 Candidatus Lambdaproteobacteria bacterium | reverse complement strand
GTCCGCCAAGAGCGGACGTTTTTACCGCACTCCGGAGTGGATGGCTGCTTATGCGACACAGGCTGAGGATCGTGGTTTGCAAATTATTATCGCCGGTGCAGGAGGGGCGGCCCATCTTCCGGGTATGGTCGCGGCGCAAACTCTACTTCCTGTAATCGGAGTTCCGGTAAAAACGTCCGCTCTTGGCGGACAAGATTCATTGTTGTCGATAGTGCAAATGCCGCGTGGCGTTCCGGTTGGTACAATGGCCATTGGAGGCGCAGGCGCACACAATGCCGGGTTGCTTGCTGCGCAAATTCTCGCAAATCATGATCCGGAACTTCGTAAGCGTTTGATAAGGCGGCGCGAAAAAATCCGTAAAACTGTATTGGAAGCGGAATTGCCATGATTCCAGTTCCGGAACCGTTACAACCCGGATCCACAATTGGGCTTCTCGGCGGAGGACAGTTGGCGCAAATGCTGGTGCTTTCCGGTCATGCGATGGGTTTTCGTTTTATTGCACTTGACCCAAACCCGAATTGTCCGGCAGCGCTTGTGGGAGCCGAGCAGATTACAGCAAGTTACACTGACAGTGAAGCGCTGGCAAAATTAGCTGATTCGTCTCAGGTTGTTACCTACGAGTTTGAAAATGTAGATGCGGAAGCAGTTACCAGGCTGGAAGAAAAAGTGGATCTTCCTCAAGGCAGTGAACTACTCCTGATTTCTCAAAATCGTCTGCGAGAAAAAACATGTCTTGAACAACTCAATATTCCGGTTGCTCCCTTCCAGGAAATAAAAAATGAGAATGAAGTTTCACAAGCCTTTGAAGTGCTTGGTAAACTGATGCTGAAAACCGTTACCGGCGGTTATGACGGCAGGGGGCAGGTTTTAATTTCCGATAAGGAACAAATTCCCGCTGCATTATCAGTGCTTAGTAAGGCAAAAACAGAAATTATCGCAGAACAATTTGTACAATTTGAAAAAGAGGTTTCAGTGATTGTTGCGCGCAATCGGTTGGGCGAAATTAGCTGTTTTCCTCCTGCAGAAAATTTACACAAAAAAAATATACTGACCATCAGCAGAATACCTGCTAGGTTAGTTTCTAAGGTGACTGAGCAGGCACAATTAATTGCAAAAAATATAGCTGAGGGGCTGGAGCTTGTAGGAGTGCTTGGCGTAGAAATGTTTGTTTTGCCCGACGGGAAATTACTGGTAAACGAGATTGCTCCACGGCCGCACAATTCCGGACATTTTACTCAAAACGCCTGCGTTACTTCACAGTTTGAACAGCATTTGAGGGCGATTACAAATATGCCAATGGGTTCAACAGAGTTGCATAAACCCGCGGTAATGCTCAATATTTTAGGAGAGCATTTGCCCTTGCTGTTGAAAAAATTAAAAGACTTGCCGCCGGAAGCCAAACTGCATTTGTACGGCAAGCACGACTGCCGTACAGGACGAAAAATGGGGCATCTCAATTTGATGTCGGACTCATTGGAAACATTGCTGAATTGC
>DTUH01000164.1 GCA_012964265.1 Candidatus Lambdaproteobacteria bacterium | reverse complement strand
TGAAGATCAGGCAAATAGTGAAGATATAGCAAAGAGTGAAGATCAACCAAAGGAAGAATGAATAATTTTTATTTCAAAACTGTTTTAACGAAAACGTCGCAGTAAAACCGTTTACATCCCACCAACAGTCATTTCTGAAACCAGCACAGTCGGAAGTCCAACTCCGACCGGAACACTCTGTCCCTCCTTGCCGCAAGTCCAAATACCTTCGCTCATCGCAAAATCATTGCCGACCATGCTGACTTTTGACATTGCATCCGGACCATTTCCGATTAAGGTGAAATTTTTTATCGGCACAGTTTTTTTACCGTCTTCCACCAACCAGGCAACCGTCGGCACGAAAACAAAATCACCATTGGAAATATCTACCTGTCCACCGCTAAATTCCTGACAATAAACTCCTTTTTTTACGGAAGCGATTATTTCTTCCGGATCAGATTTGCCATTTGCCAAATACGTCGAAGTCATGCGTGGAATAGGATAATGCGCATAGGATTCACGTCGCCCGTTTCCGGTGGGATTTGTGCGAAAGTGCCTCGCACTTATCCGGTCGTGCATGTAGTTCCGCAAAACACCATTTTCGATCAGTAAATTTTCAGCGGAAAGAACCCCTTCGTCGTCAAAATTTATCGCACCGCGTTCGTGTGGAATAGTTCCGCAATCGTAAATCGTACACAATTCGGATGCAACTTTTTCTCCAATCCTGCCGCTGTACGCGGAAGTTCCTTTGCGGTTAAAATCTGCTTCCAACGGATGACCGACTGCTTCATGCAGCAAAATTCCGGATTGCGCCGGACCTAAAATAACCGGCATTAAACCGGAAGGCGCCTGCTTTGCCCCTAAAAGCAAAATTGCTTCTGCAGCAGCTTGTTCTCCTAAAATCTGCGCATGGTCTACCTGTTCTAAATAATCCAGACCAACCCGTCCTCCAATTCCTGAGGATCCATTTTGAATATTGTCACCATCCTGTGAAACGCAATGTACATTCATGCGGAACATGGGTCTGGTATCGCGTAAAACATCTCCTTCGGAAGTCACAACCTGGGTCAGATTGAGGGCATCCATCATGGAAACAGTTACGCGGGTAATTCTCTCATCAAAGGCTCTGGCAACAGCTTCTGTACGTTTGATCATTTCTATTTTTTGCACCAGTTCCAAATCTGTAACAGTTTCCAGTACAGGATAATAATTTTGTGGAATCAGTTCGTTGAAGCGAAAACCTTCCTCCAGAGAAACCTCTCCGCTGGAAGCGATGGCCGCGGCGGTACGTGCCGCGTGCAGCATGGGCTTCAAGTCAAAATCCTCACTGTATGCATAGCCTGTTTGATCGTCCTGAACCACCCTAATTCCTACTCCGGAGACAACTGCAACCGCCGAATTTTTGATAATACCATCTTCCATAACCACTGAATTTCGTGTGCTGTATTCAAAGTGAATATCAGCAAAATCTCCGCCCCGGTGCAGTGCCGTACTTAATAACTTGCGCACAACCGCACGGTCAACCCCCATTTGCGCCTCAAACAGTTCTTTAACCGCTTCTACTGCTGATAAAGTTTGTGTCAGTCGGTGGGCAATATTTTTTGTTTCAAGTGATAAATTGTAGGTTTTCATCTGTCTTTTTGAATTAAGTTGTTTCCGGTTATTGTTACTTGCGGTAAGTCGGTGTTCGGTTGTTAACAAGCACATTTTCAATGCAGCGTGCAGCTTTGTCGTATGCTCCGGATTCTCCCAGTTTTCCGCGAATTGATTTCAACTCGTCGCTCATTTTGTCACGATAGGCTTTATCCTGCAAGAGACGAACAGCAGTTTCTGCGACTATGCTGGCAGTGAAATTGTTTTGCAGTAATTCAGGCACAATTTCTTTTTCTGCTAAAACATTCACCAGACCAATATATTTAGTATGAGCAAGATAACGTGCGATCCGGAAAGTCAAGGGAGCGACCTGATACACTATCGCGAAAGGTTTCAGCGCGAGTCCTGTCTGCAGGGAGGCAGTTCCGGAAGCAACTATGGCGGCATCACAGGCTTGAATAGATTCTATAAACTGTTCCGGAATCAGCGTGACGGGAACAGTTGAGGATTCAACAACCATTTTAACTTCTTTAAAATCCAGTGATTCAGCAACCGGCAGTATGCACTGAATATCGCCGATTTTCTTTTGAATGTTTGGAAGAGCTTCCAGCAAAGTCGGAAGATGTCTCCGCATTTCACTGGGGCGGCTTCCGGGCGCAATTGCTAGCAGCGGTAGATCATTCTTCAGTCCGTACTGTTTACGGAATGTCGAGCTGTCATAATCACTTGGGATTTGGTCAAGCAGGGGATGCCCAACCCAACTGACTTCAACACCGGCTTGCTGATAAATTTTTTCTTCAAAAGGAAAAAGCACAATCATTTTGTCCACCACACGTCTGATTGTTTTTAATCTGCCTTTTCGCCAGGCCCAGATTTGAGGGCTGTTGAAAAAAATTACCGGAATCCCCTTTAGTTTCGCATAAGCGGCAAGTTTGAGATTGAAACCTGGATAATCAATCAGGATCAAGGCTTCCGGACGTTCCTCTTCCAAGGCATCACGCATTCTCCAGAGGGTTTGGTAAAGACGCGGAATATGACGGAGTACCTCAACTAAACCATGCGTTTGCAAAGTGTCCAGCATGTAATACGGACGAAAATTTTCTCTTAACATCTTCAAACCCCCAATGCCGAAAAAATCGATATTGTCATTTTTACTGCGTAAACAGCGGATTAATCCTGCTCCATGAATATCTCCGGAAACTTCACCGGCAATCATCATTATTTTCATTGGGTTTATCAGTGTGGAGGCTGTTTTATTTTTCTGCCGGTCTGTGAATTCTTTAGCGGGAGTCTTTTTTAAAAACCAGTCCTACTTGAGGGAACCCCGCGTTTTTAAACAAAAGCATCAATTCCATCAACATTCCGTAAGGCACCTGTTCATCCATTTGTAAGTAAACAGGTAGTTTCTGCTCCCAAAATGTTTTATTATTTGTCAAAGATTTTGACAGGCTTTGAAGTGAGTAAACCTCATCACGAATTGCAATTTGCAGGTTTTTATTCACGACCGCAAGAATGGATTCCTCATAATCCGGAAGTCGTTGCTCCAATTTTCCTTCGGGAAGTTGAATTGGCAGAGTGAGGGTCAGCAGCGGGGCGGAAATAAGAAAGGAAACCAGGAGTACCAGCAACACATCAACAAAGGGTGTGATGTTGATTTCAGACATCAATTCCCCACGCAGTCGACGGGCATGTCTAAATTTTCTCATTTTTTAGGTAACAAATGTTGTTGGAGGTGGTGCAGCAGTTGAAGCGCAAAATAATCCATTTTTTCAGTCATCCCACGGATGGTTGCTCGAAATAAATTGTAACCCAAAGTCGCTGGGATTGCAGTGAAAAGTCCTGCGGCAGTCGCGACCAATGCTTCGGCTATACCTGGACTGATGACTGAAAGCTCAACCGAATTGAGTTCCGAAATGCTCAGGAAAGTATTGATCACCCCAATCACTGTACCAAATAAACCTATAAAGGGTGAGGTAACAGCAATAGTGGCCAGCAGTGCCTGTCCCGCGTTTAAATCCTTTTCTGCAAACAAAATACGTGCTTCAAGCATGCGCTCGAGTCGGTCCATCAATTCTCTACGGTGGCCGTAGTCTGATTCAGGATTAGCTTTGAGGAATTTTTTCAGTTCACGATCACCCATCGTGAACATTTCCTGAAGTGGATTTATAGGCATCTTGCTGAACAGCAACCGCAGCTCATCCACACGTTTGCCACCTTCCAGATACTTCAGTGCGCGGGACTGGAGGTATTTTACCCGAACGAGGCTGAAGAACTTGATGAACAGCGTTATCCAGACAATCACTGAACAGACAAAAAGTACTGCAAGTACGCTGAAGGCAATACTACTAAAATCTGTAGCAAACGGGAGAGCTAATAAATCCATTCACGTATTTATGGTTTGAGCAATAAAGTGAATTCCACTCTCCTGTTCTTGTCCCAGGCGCTTTTGCCGGAATCAGGGTCGAGCGGAAATTCTTCACCATAACTGAGGATTCGCGCAAGTGTAGAGTCGGGAAGGTAGGCCATGATTGAATTAGCTATCGCATTTGCCCGTCTATGTCCCAAGGCGAGGTTGTACTCATCGCTGCCGCGCTCATCGGCATGTCCTTCAATCTGAACTATCATATCACCACGCGCCTCCAGTGCCTTCATTACACAAGAACTTTGTTGCCGTAACAGTTTTTTATAATCCGGTTTAATTTTTATTTGATCAAAATCGAAATGAACAACGGGCATTAAGCTGTCATTATTTATGTCACGAAGCCTCCTGTCAGCAATGTTTAAATCTTTTGTTTTCTGCAGTCGCTGAAAAATAGCCTCCATTTTTTCGGGAACATTTTTGCAGGAAACTAATTTTAAAGCTGTGAGCAGTGCCAACCTGGAAGTCGGCATAAACAAGGGAGGACTTTCTTCCTGCTTTGGCTTAACAATGATAGCCGCTGCTTCAGGTTTTTTTACGGAAGTCTCCGTAATTTCATCCTTTGAAACCTTTTGCGAAATATCTGTTGTACTTTTCTTTGCAGCCACTTTCATTGTTTCCTGAGCATTGTCTTCAGCAGCCTCTTTTGAAACATCCTGCGAAACCTCCTGTGTTGTTTCTGAGGTTGTCTCTAATGCGGCTTTTTGTGAATCCTTCGTCGAAACTTCTTCTGAAACTTTCGGAGCAGAGTCCGAGGAAGTAACTTGAGATACCTCCGCTGAAACTTCCTTTGAAGCATTCGCTTGCGCGTTTTCGGCTAATGTGGAGTCGCTTTCTGAAGCTTCGAGTTGAACTTTTGCGGGGAGTTCCTGCTCGATTTTTGCTGCGGTCTCTTTTTTATCTTCAGCAACTATTGCGGATTTTTTCTCCTCGGCTGCAGCAGTTTCCTGTGCCAGGAATTCTGCGGTTTTTTGCTCTTGTTCCCGTTCCTGTTCTTCAATCTTTTTAACATGTTCCAGGTCCAGTTTTTCTTCGAGGTCTATTTTATCTTCAACAACCGGTTTATCTTCAACTCGCTGTTTTACCCCAACTTCCGATGTTTGTTCTACGACCTCAGGTTCCGGACTTTTGGACCCGCATCCGGCCAGAATGAGTGACAGAAGCGCAAAGTAAATTATAACAATTTTAAGCATTTGCAATTAATTTAAGATTGTTCTGAGCTTTTCCTGCATTTGGAAAATCCGCCTTTCAAAGAAAAAAGCTAATTTATGCAAGACACGAACAAACCAAGCCTAACTCGGTTACGCTCATTTTGCAACGATTATCTATCTGGAAGTTTGAAAAAAAAGACTGCCTGTTGTCATAAATCGTTTAGTAATCCAGATTGAGAATCATTTTGACTATGATTGATACATTTGTAAAAAGTCCTAAAGCAGTGTCATTTCGAGCTAAGCATGTCCTCGACCTGATCGGGGGCGAGAAATCTTTTTTATGTTAAGCACTAATACATTAAGATTTCTCCCTACGGTCGAAATGAGCCAGCACCTAAATAGACTCTGGTTTTTGTGATCCGGCTTACTGATTTAGGTGCGGGGTGGGTTTCAGGGCTTTTACGAAACCGTCATGATTCAACAACTGGAATTTTGATAATTTCCACCAAATTCTATTATAATAAAGTATCAGGCACTAAGTTAATAAAGTGATTTCGTTCATTAAAATAAACTAAATAAGTTGTTAATATACTTGACATTTAGAATGCAAAAGAGTAATAAATGCAGTGGATGTTTTTTCATATATTTTACTATTTTTGTTAATGTTTTATTTTCACGGTTTCAATATAATCTTTTACATGAATTATTTACGTCTATTCAACAAATTAATACTGAGTATTGCCAGTTGCACTATTGTATTAATAACTATTAATTACAATTACTTGCAGGCGGAAGTAATAAGTCGCAGTCGACCGGAACCTGAAATTCGGGAACGCATTCACAAAATACTACGAAAGACACTACGCGAAGACTACATTGATGTTTCAGTCGTACTGCATTCTGTCCTGGAAAACAATCCAGTCAAAAGAGACAGTGATCTTCTTCCCGGAGTTAAAATAAAAACTGAAGACAAAGAAGTACAGGACCTGTTAAATTATCGAATCATTAATTTGACGGTAAACAAGTCGGTGAACCTGAATCAAGTGGAAATGCGAATCCGTTCAGAAATTTCTGAACTGAATTTACAGGATCGTTTTGAACAGTCGATAGTTTTGGAAAAATTGCAGATTGAGCGTCCGGACTTTTCTGCAAAACTTGTTGAATACGTAAAATTGCTTGTTGATGCAAGGGCAGATTTGAATCGTGATGAACCTGTCCCGGCACAGGAAAAACTTAAACTGGCGGCAGAAATAAGTGCGGAATTTCCCGCAGGTTATGAAATGCTCGGAATAGATCAGTTGATTCCGGAATATGTTCCTGAAGGTACGGACGCGATCACACCCGCGCAATGGGGAATTATTGGAACTCTCGGAGTAATTCTGCTTTTGACTCTGGCTCTGTTTTTCTTTGTCTCGCGCAGTACTCGTGAAAAAGATGAAAAAGAACATCAACTGCTTGGTACTTTGGGCAAAGTTGCCACTGCCATTGAGGCCATGACTCCGGAAGAGGAGGAGGAGGAGGAAGAACTGGGACTTCCTGAAGACGAGGCAGAAGCAGGCGAAGATGAAGAAAAAATTGATTATTTTGGTTTTGTACGCAAGATGCCGGCAAAACTTCGTGTTGATTTGCTGCAGCAGATTAAACCCGCAGAGCAGGCAATGGTTTTCAGTCAGATGGATCCTGGTGACATGGCAAATATTCTCAAGGAACTTCCAGTGGAAGATGCCCTCGCGGTAGTTTTGTCCATGAAGGATATCAGTGTTTCCCCAAGCGAACTGGAAAAGCTGGCAGAGGAATTAGCTGTTACCGCAAAAAAATTGCCGGTTTCTTTTGATGGTCTGGGACGTATCGGAGAGCTTTCCGGTCAGGTAAGCGCAGAACAGTGGAACAATATTCTTAAAAGCACAGATGAACTCAAGAAGAAAAATCCCGGCCTCGCAAAAAGCGCGGACAAGTCTATGGAACAAATTCGTGAGCGCAGTCTTTCATTTGAAGAACTGCAAGGCAGCGCGGAGATCGATGAGGCGTTGGTAGGCAGAGTGATGGAACGTTTTGAACGTTCCAGATTAAGCAACGGAGCCAGGGTTTCTGTTCCGTATTTGCTGCTTGATACAGACTCTGCCGTGACTGAAAAAATAATGAAAGAATATACTGAAGAAACACGGCAATATTATCAGGAACAACTGCAGGGCTTTGAAAAACAGCGTGAAGAAGATGAAGCAGACAAGGAGAGGATAGAACTGCTCAGGGATTTGCACCGCAACGTTTTCATGCGTAATGTGCATCAGGAACTGGCTAAATTTTGGAATAAAAAGGATTCATGAAACAAACAAACGCAGACAAATTAGGAACATCATTCGGCTTTATAGCCGGAGCAGTTTTCATTCTTTCCGGAATTCTGTGGCCGTCAGAATTTTCAAATTTGGCTCTCTGGCTGGAAAGTTCCGGAGAAGCGGAATCATATAACAAATACATGATTCAAATTTTACGGTTTTTTGACCTGAAATCTATTTTCATCGTGATGGGAGGAACCGTTTCCGCAACTTTTATTGCCTTTCCCTACCGTAAAGCTCTGCGAAGTTTTGGCAGCATTACCAAGATTTTTTCGGCAGATCACGCAGAACATGCAACTCAGGAGGTATATGATCAATCCAAGATAATAGCGGAAAAACGCTACAGCGGAAAACGGATTACCAACGACGACCTCAACAATCTGGAAAATCCATTTATGCGCCGCTGGATAGAGGGACTGATTGTTCGGGAGCAAGTTGAGGATGAAGCACTTCATCAAATTTTAAAATCAGAGGTTGCCATGTATGAACAGCGTGCGGATGAAGAAATTGAAATTCTGGATTTTATGGCAACTGCCGCGCCTGCGTTCGGCATGGTTGGAACCATTGTCGGACTTGTTCTGATGTTGGCGGAAACCGGAAGTATTCGTTCTGTTATGCAGGCCATGTCAATTGCCATGCTGACCACACTTTATGGGGTGATTCTGTCCAACATGGTGTTGTTGCCGATTGCGTCAAAACGAAAGCAGTTGAAGGAGTCTAATCTTATTTTGCTGGAAATGATTCGTGAAAGTGTTCATCGAATAGCACGTCGTGAAGCGCCGTACACAATTCTTCAGGAACTCCACATGTTCCTCCCTCACAAGCGTGACGAATTTGATCAACAGTACGGATGATGCAATTACGGTTCATGTAACTCAGTTTTCAACTTCAGGGCGTCAGCAGAAAAAAATTGTATTAATCCGTGATTTGCTGAAGAAGAAAACATGCTTGGAGTAAAGAAATCAAAGAGCAGAGAGGTGAGGTGGATGCTGACATTCGCCGACCTGATAACTCTGCTGTTTTGTTTTTTTGTCTATCTGTCCTTGTTTAATAAACCGCAGGTTGATCTGAAAACGGGATTTATCGTCAACGAAATAACGATCAGTGCCTTGAAAGATCGTTTGCCGGACAGCACTGTTAGCAGTTTGAATTCAATGAAAGAGTTGTTTTTTGAAAATAAAGAACAATTTGTGCAAAAACTGGAAAAACTGATTGGACAGAAACAAACTTCTCTTTACAAAATGCAGATTCTGATTGAAAGCATGGCCACGGGAAAGGTTGAGGAAGCTTCGGGGGTCATGAATGTGGTAGTCCTGATCAATGAAAAAGTAGAGGAAGACTTACGGATACCGCTATTTTTTGCAGGAAACGCACGGAGGGGACCGGTTGATCCGGAACTCTGTACAAGCGAAGGATTAACGCGAGATGCTGTCGAGATTCAAGAATTTGATTATGTACTTGGTGCAGAGGTTGCCATAATTCCTGAAGGAAAATTTGAGACATCTTTTCCTCTTTGTGTGGTCAATGACAAACTGTATGAGGATCCGGAAGAGATATTGGTGCAAATCGGAAAACTCCGCGGAGATGTGGAACGTGGAAACTTTGTTACCAGGAGCATCATGATTCAAGATGATGAACCACTCCCTTCAGTCAGCTTTGAGATTAATCGCCGGGATCTTTACAAAGGAATTTCAAATATCACGGCACAGATTTCACCGATCAGCGGAGTGAAAACGGAAATTCCGCTCAAGTTCAAAGGAACGGCTAAGGAGAGGAAAGATTTCCGTTTCATTGATGGAGCAACGATTATGATTTATCCATACACGGAAAAGGGCACAGTGGAATTGGAAATCATTCAGGATGAAGTCCCATTGTACGCGACGAGGACATTGGTCGTTGAAATGGATGATGATGCAATTATAAATGCCGAAGTCGGCAGGACGGCCAAACAGGTCAATACCATCATCGGCGCACAGGAGATGAAGGATTGCAGTGGAATAAACCGCTTCCTGCGTGAAAATAAAGCGTTTGCGTCGTTTGAGCTTAATGCCAGCAAATCCCGCTGCATTCTCTCGCTGCCGTCGAGTTTTCTGTTTCCCAGCGGAGGTGCGTCAATTTCAAAGCAAGTTGTTGGACAACTCAGCAGTTTTTTGAATGAAATCCGAAATCGTTATGAACTTGAAGGTGACGCGATCAGGGTGGACGGACATACTGATGACGTGCCGCTCAGCAAAAAAGGAAAAATCAAAAACAACTGGGAACTCAGTACAATGAGGGCAACAAATGTTGCTACACTGATGATGGAAAAGGTGGGATTCAATCCGGAAAGAATTGCTATTTCCGGATATGCTGACACACGGCCCAAAACACCTTATGTTAAAACTGACGGTGAGAGAAAAAGCGGAAAAGAGCTGCGTGAAGCCCGAAACGCAAATCGGCGGGTAGAATTGATTTTTACCCGTCCAGCTAAAAAAGAAAGAACCAGAAAATTTTTTCCTGATCCTGATGCAGGTTAAGGGATCCATGTTTAATTTGTGTTTACGGGCCCTGGTTTTAGTCTGGTTTATTATTTTTATAGGAACAGCCTTGCAAGCGCAGACTGAGGATAAAGCTCAAAATTCTGAGACTCCGGAAGAGATTCTGATTTTCCGCACATCTCCCGGAAAGGAAAGTCAGGCTGAGGGCTGGTTTCGTTTTCAGGTCAGTTCTTTCAGTCCGCTGCTGGTGGTCAAGGTCAACGGCTTTGCACAAATGGTGACTGAGGATGCAGACTGGGCGGAATACGAGATCCCATATTTCTTAAAAAAAGGCAAAAATCTTTTTACAATTTTTGTACAGACAAAGACCGGAGAGCGTGAACAGGAATTTATTGTCACCTATGAACCTGTTGTGAAAAAAAGGAAAACTCCGCCGCCTTTGAACGGTATTGTTATGTTCGGACAAACGAACAGTGACAATATTCTCAGCACTCAGGAAGGAAATACAAAAACAAGCGCGGCAAAAAATGATTTACTGCTGTCTGCGGCATACGCGTTTGGACTGAATGAGGAATCAGCGGTTTCTTTAAATGTGGTTCTCAAGTTTGACCGTCATCAGAACCGCAGTCTGGTTGCGGAAGAAGTCTTGTTCCGACAGTTCAGCACAGAGTACAGACACAAAAATCTGCTGGGTCTTGATTTCAATACCGGTTTGGGGCAGAGTGTGATCAGTCTCAAGGACGCAAATCCGACGAATCCGTACAAAGCTGGTGAATTCAAGGAAGATGTACAGTCTCTGTTTATTTATGTGGGCGGAAAAAAACGCTGGGGAAGAACATTTTCCGGAAACTTGAAAATACAGCTTGACAGTCAAAATAAAGTAAAAACAGATAGTGAAGACGGAACATTGACGCTGGCATCTTTAGGAGCGAAAATGCGCTGGTATGATTTCAGATTTCTGTCTAGTGTGGATTCACGATCTACGAAATTTAAGGATTCCAGCAAAGATTACCAGTCAACACTGATTGATGCAGGTGCAACATATTCATGGACTCCATGGGTTTTTGGTTTTAAT
>DTUH01000163.1 GCA_012964265.1 Candidatus Lambdaproteobacteria bacterium | reverse complement strand
TATGATCAAGAAGATGAATGAATTATTTTTTTTCATTTTATAATAATAAATAATTATAACAGTTATTTATATAAGAATAATCTTTATTTGCTGATAGATTGTTTTCGGTAACTGTTAACTATTTCATTACGAAAACCAATCAACTCAGCTGCCGCCTGATTCAAGTCTTCTGCAGAAAGTTCCAGCACAAATTTGTATCGACTCATTGCATTCAAGTAACGCGGGTCATAGTAGTCTACCAAAAGCATGTGTACTATATTTTCGATTTCTCCATGTTTCAGCCACAGACGCAATTGCTCAACTTTAAGCTTTCCAAGAGCCATCCGCAGTGATAGCAAAATTGAGTCAATTTGTTGAATACTTTGTTCATCACATATTTGATATTCTTCAACTATACGACTTATACGGGTTTCCAATGCAACTTTCAGCAACACCAGCGTTCCACCTCTCATCGCCTTTGCAAAAGCCGCTGGAATAAAAACTTGTCCAACTTTTCGGCTTTCTCCTTCAACAAAAACAGGAAGGGCAGACGGAAGTGTTTTAAGTTTTTGAACCAGCAGTGCTTCAAAATCTTTCTGAGTCCGGGGAGATTTGTGAATGGCACCAAACAGAGAACTGCGATGCTGTGCAAGACCTTCCAAGTCCACGTAATCGGGTAATTTTTGCAGAAGCAAGGTCTTTCCAACACCTGTCTTACCGTGCAGTACAATGAGTGGCGGAACTGTATTTTGAAGCTGCTTTAAAACAAATTGCCGAAAACATTTATAACCACCTTCCAATTGAGAAACCAGGAATCCGTGTTCCTGCAGCAGCCTGACAACCGACGCAGATCTCATGCCTCCACGGGCACAATAAACTACCAGCTGCTGAGATTTTATAGCTGAAAGTGATAATAAAAACTGCACAAGCCGCGGTTCAAAAAACACCAAACCTTTCACAACCGCGGCATCTCGACCAACCTGTTTATAGATTGTTCCAATTTCTGCACGTTCCAGATTATCAAATAGCGGGGAACTCCTTGCTCCTGGAATACTGCCTTTCTCAAATTCCTCCTCAGTGCGTACATCAAGCAGAATTATTCCAGACGCAAAAGCTTCTTCCACCGAAACTATAGAAAAACTACCTCTGAGAAAGTCCCCTATGCTTTTTGGAGACGGCTTTACCTGTACTGGCAAAGAGTTGGTATTACTCATTAATCTTCGGTAGTTTCCTGCGTTTCCTGATTTGAGTCTGTGGAATCAAGATTGTGAAGAGCCCGAATTTTGTGATTGATGGTTTCTGCAATTGCAGGGTTTTCTTCCAAAAACTTAATGGAGTTTTCACGTCCCTGCCCCAACCGCTCCTTATCGTAAGAGAACCAGGTTCCACTTTTTTGCACTATTTCCTCATTCACTGCTAAATCAAGCAAGACGCCCATTTTAGATATGCCAACACCATAGATCAAATCAACTTCAGCAATACGAAAAGGTGGGGCCAATTTGTTTTTGGCAACCTTAATTTTCATCCTGTGACCTTTTACTTCATCTCCAACCTTAATCTGACTGGCACGTCTAACATCCAGGCGCACGCTGGAATAAAATTTGAGAGCATTGCCGCCAGTGGTTGTTTCCGGGTTTCCAAAAACCACACCAATTTTAGATCGAAGCTGGTTGATAAAAATGAAAATTGTATTGGACTTGGACGTCACACCAGACAATTTTCGGAGGGCCTGCGACATCAAGCGTGCGTGCAATCCCATGTGGGAATCACCCATATCTCCTTCCAACTCGTTTTTTGGAACAAGTGCAGCAACCGAGTCAATAACGACCATATCCACTTTGCCGACTCGTACCAGCTGCTCCGCAATTTCCAAACCCTGTTCACCATAGTCCGGTTGAGCGAGTAACAGATCTTCAACCTGAACACCCAATGTTTTAGCATTGTTACGGTCAAATGCATGCTCCGCGTCTATGAAAACAGCTACACCGCCTATTTTTTGAACTTCAGCAATCGCACACAAGGCTATGGTTGTTTTACCTGAAGCTTCCGGTCCATAAATTTCAATAATCCGTCCACGAGGCAAACCACCAATTCCCAGAGCAATGTCCAACGCTAAATTTCCGGCACTAACTACGGGAAATTTCCCAACGGTAGAACCGTCCATTTTCATAATTGAACCTTTGCCAAACTGGCGTTCAATTTGCGAAATCGCGGTTTCCAAATCTTTTTGTCTTTCTTCAGTCAACATAATTACTCCTTGATACTATAAAATTGTATTTACTCAGTTTTTACTGAATTCACGATTGAAATTTTCCGTTCGACCTACGTGAATCCGCAGTATAAGATTTTGA
>DTUH01000162.1 GCA_012964265.1 Candidatus Lambdaproteobacteria bacterium | reverse complement strand
GACGATGAGTGAGCTTGATGAAGGTTTTTCCCGTTTTGGAACTAAAGTTGATCGAATTTATGAACGTTTGATTCCGGATGCGGCAATATTCCTGACAAAAATAAGTCCCGAGCAGATCGATAATCTGGAGCGGGAAATGGCTGAAGAAAACGAAGAAATGATGAAAAAACTGGAAAATCGACAGGAACGTTTACAGGAAAGACAGGAAGATTTCTGGGAGCAAATGGAAGACTGGTTTGGAAAATTCAGTGAAAGTCAGCGCAAACAAATCACAAAACTGCAGACAAAATGGTTTGCAGAATCGCGGGACCCTTTTGCAGAGCGAATGGAGCGACGCCGAAAGTCTCAGCCCGAGTTTTTGGCCTTGTTACGCTCCACTTCTGATAACAAAAAACTGGAAAAATGGTTCCGTCAATGGACTATAAGTTGGGAAGGAAAGACTAATTCTACAAGGAAGGCGAGGATTTTCCGTAACAAAAAAAGGGTTCTGCAGATTGATAAGATTTTAACGGCAGAACAACGGCTTCATGCGGTTCGCGAATTGGATGATTGGGTAGAAATTCTGGAGGAAACAATCGAAAACCGCTAGAGTTTTAATAGTCATTTGACTGGACTTTTTATGAAAAATGAACGATTCTATCTTCAATATCATGCTGTTATTAACTTATTAAATGGAAAGACTATGAGCGAAATGTTATTTACTTCCGAAAGCGTGACAGAAGGTCATCCCGACAAAATTTCTGATCAGATTTCTGACGCAATTCTTGACGCAATGCTTGCAAAAGATGCTGGCAGCAGAGTGGCATGTGAAACCCTTGTGACCACCGGGATGGTTGTTGTGGCCGGTGAGGTGACGACAAAGGCGTGGGTTGACCTGCAAAAAGTAGTGCGGGATACCGTTGAATCGATTGGTTATACTGACTCCAGTATGGGTTTTGATTTTAACACCTGCGCGGTCCTGATCAGTTTGGATAAACAGTCTCCGGACATTGCACAGGGAGTAAACGAAGGTGAAGGTGCTCATACCGAACAGGGCGCCGGTGACCAGGGATTGATGTTTGGTTTTGCCTGTGATGAAACTCCGGAATTGATGCCTCTTCCAATTCAGTTAGCACATCGGTTGACGGAACGGCTTAGCCATGTACGTAAAGACGGCACAATGGATTATTTACGCCCGGACGGGAAATCACAGGTTACAGTTCGTTATGTTGAGGACAAACCGATTTCTGTAGAGGCAGTCGTCATCAGCACACAACATGCTGCGGATGTAATTCAGGAACAGCTGCACTCAGACATTTTGAATAATGTGATTCGTCATGTAATTCCTGAGAAATACTTAAGCTATTCGACTCAGTATCATATCAATCCAACTGGAAAATTTGTGATCGGCGGACCGCAGGGAGACTGCGGATTGACAGGTCGCAAAATCATTGTTGATACTTACGGTGGAATGGGACGTCACGGCGGAGGCGCGTTTTCCGGAAAAGACCCTTCAAAGGTTGACCGCTCTGCGGCCTACGCAGCTCGTCACGTTGCAAAAAATGTAGTGGCTGCAGGATTGGCTTCACGCTGTGAAGTTCAACTGGCATACGCGATTGGTGTTGCGGAACCGGTTTCTGTTTCTGTTCAGACTTTTGGTACTAATAAAATCGAAGATTCAAAAATCATAGAATTGATTCGAGATAATTTTGAACTGAAACCGGCAGGGCTGATTCGGGAACTCAACCTGTTGCGCCCAATTTACCAGAAAACTGCAGCATACGGACATTTTGGCAGGGAGATTCCGGAATTCACCTGGGAAGCAACTGACAAGGCAAATGATTTAAGGCTGCAGGCAGGATTATAAAATATGGTTAGTCAGGATATTTTGATCGTCAATCGACTTGGGCTGCACGCACGTGCCGCAGCTCAATTGGTGCGTATGGCCAATGAATATCCTTGTGAGATTATGCTGGACAAAGCAGGTCAGGTCTCTGACGCCAAATCAGTCATGCAGGTTCTGATGCTTGGTGCCACAGAAGGTGCTGCTCTCAAAGTCAGTGCGAACGGCGAAAAAGAGAAAGAAGCTTTACAGGCCGTTGTTGACTTGTTTGCGGCACGTTTCAATGAGTTGGAATGACGGATATAATTACCGGAACTACCAGTATTTACGGAATTATCGGCAGTCCTGTGGATCATTCATTTTCGCCGCTGATGCATAATGCGGCATTTGCCGAATTGAAAATGGATGCCCGATATCTGGCGTTTTCAGTGAAACCGGAAAACGTTTCGCAGGCCGTTGACGGAATCAGGGCCCTGAATATTTCCGGAGTAAATGTCACAGTTCCGCACAAAAGTTC